>NZ_ALKJ01000038.1:0-5352 GCF_000292995.1 Porphyromonas sp. oral taxon 279 str. F0450
ACGTAGTCTTAAAGACCAGGCACGTCAATCCAAATATCCACATACGTAGATATTAGAGCCACGTACGTAGTCCAAACTTATCTGCTACTCGTCCGCAACTTTTATCCCTACGCGGAGCAACAATCTAATATAGGTCTGCGGGGCGACCAGTATTGGTCGACGCGCAAACCACTATAGGTTCGGAGTATCTCCCTATAGTACTTCATCTGTGCGGTGCTATAAATACCCGCCTCGCCTATCGCTATGGGCGCATTGAGCGTGAGGACAAAGGCTCTGCCCAGAGCGGGGCGTCTTGCCGAGGAAATCGCTTACGGCTGGTAGCCACTTCCTCGATCTGCCCTCGGCTTATGAGGTGGTTGTCTTGTCGTTTTCTGCGGATTCGTTTGGTGGAAACGGAAATTAGGTGTATCTTTGCAAGCGAAATCTTTAGAGAGTCCTCTCGAGAAGTGAATGGCTCCGTAGCTCAACTGAATAGAGCATCTGACTACGGATCAGAAGGTTACAGGTTTGAATCCTGTCGGGGTCACAACTGAGAGATGAGGCGAT
The DNA here is from genome assembly GCF_000292995.1 of Porphyromonas sp. oral taxon 279 str. F0450. NCBI lineage: Bacteria > Pseudomonadati > Bacteroidota > Bacteroidia > Bacteroidales > Porphyromonadaceae > Porphyromonas > Porphyromonas sp. oral taxon 279. The sequence goes on from NZ_ALKJ01000038.1 coordinate 547, forward strand.
ACTACTAAAGGTCGGAATGGCTCCGTAGCTCAACTGAATAGAGCATCTGACTACGGATCAGAAGGTTACAGGTTTGAATCCTGTCGGGGTCACCACAAGAAGAAGCGCCGTACTACCACGAGGTAGTACGGCGCTTTCGCTTTGTAGGCCCGCTCCACCTATGCGGTGGGGCGGGTCTTTTCGTATAGGTCGGGCAGGCAGATCTCCAAGAGGTCGAGGACGTGCTCGAAGCCTTCGGCCCCACCATAGTAGGGATCGGGGACGTGGTCGCTTGGGCTGCGCTCGCTCCACTCGGGGAGGAGGCTGACCTTGCGCGCCAGCTCTTCGGTGGGTGCCAGCTCCAGTAGGCGCTCCCGATTCGCTTCGTCCATACCGATGATATAGTCGAAGTGGAAGAAGTCTTCGTAGGTGATGGGGCGGGAGCGACTCTCGAGGGAGTAGCCCCGACGGGCGGCGTGGGCACGCATACGCCCGTCGGGGAGCTCGCCTTCGTGGTGAGCGATGAGGCCCGCGGAGTCGATCTCGTAGTCGCCTTCGGCGCCCTGACTCGCTACGTAGTGGCGGAAGAGTCCTTCGGCTGATGGGCTGCGGCAGATGTTGCCGAGGCAGACGAAGAGGACACGTACAGGGCGGGAGGGCTGTGGACTCATGTGGGGCATACTACTCGATGCTTAGGTCGCCGAGGGTGACGCGCCCACCCTGGCCGACGATCGCCTCAGCGACGAAGCGGATGCGTGAGCCCGAGGTACCTGCGGGGAGTAGGACTTCCTGGGGGATGGGGTTATTCTGGATGTTGTCGAAGTTGCCCGAAGCGACCTTCTGCCCGTCGACGTAGATGCTGTAGGAGCGGACGTGGCCCGAGGCATCACGCTGCTGCGAAGGCGTGTAGATGAGCTTCTGGATGGGACGTGCGTCCTTGAAGAGCAGCTCGAGTGAAGTCTGCCCAGCTTCGAGCGTGACCGTCGTGTAGCCGTTGCCGTCGAGCAGTGCCTTGCGGTCATCTGCTCCCAGCGAAGGCGTCTGGATCTGTGAGGCAGCGAAGCCAAGGCGCTTGGTCGTCTCAGGGCGGTCCTTATTGGTCGACGTGGAGACACGGGCGCGGATCGTAGCGTGGTCGTCGCTGAGGGTGAAGGGACCCTTATAGCGCTGCCAGCCCTTGGAGTGCTTGGTCTTAGCATCCTCGATAGTGTACTCGATGATGACGTCTGGCGTGACGGAGGTGATGTGCACCTTGTCGCTCTCGTCACGGCGGATCGAGGGAGCCTCGAGCACCTCAGGGGTGAGGTAAGCTGCGATCTCGGCGATGCAGACGGGGCCACGTGCCTCCTCGAAGGTGACGCGCAGGCTCTTCGTCTCTACGGGAGCGAAGCGGATGATACGCTTGTAGCCGATGGTCGTCAGGCTATCGGAGGTCGCTACGGGCTCGAAGACACCGGGGCTCGTCTCCGTCTCGATGCGGAAGCGCTTGACACGCTGCCCGAGGGCGATGTACTCCTGCAGGACAAGGGTGTTGAGGCGCGTGGGGCGGGAGAAGCGGTAGAAGAGGTAGCCGCTCGTCATGCCGTCAGCCATAGCCCAGTAGGTCTTCGTCTTGCCGTCGTTGGAGAGGTTGGGGGCGAACTTCTTATCACCGCTACGGAGGTTCGATGCGGTGACAGCGACACCACGGAGCTTGTTGTCACGGAAGGCCTCCTTCAGATGGTCGTGCCAAGCGATGAGGCGCGTAGAGTCCTCAGCAGGGATACGGCCGTGTAGGTCGATGGGGCAGTTCAAGAGGAGGTTGGCATTGCGACCGACACTCTGGTAGTAGAGGCGGACGAGGTTAGCCACGGAGCGGACCTGATGGTCTTCGCGGGGGTGGTAGAACCATCCTGGGCGGATGCTCACGTCGACTTCGCCAGGGAGCCACTGCTTAGCGTCCTCCATACCCCACTGAGCTTCGGAGTAGTGCTTAGCCTTGTCCTCGTCGTACATAGCCCAGTTGGTCTGGCCAGCCCAGCCCTGCTCGTTGCCGATCCAGCGGATCGTGGGCACGGTACCGCCGAAGATCATGATGTCCTTATTGTTCTTGCGGAGCATCTTCGCGGCGGCCTCATAGCGGTAGTAGCTCTTGGGGTCGATCTGGCGTGTGGTGTCTGCGCCGCCGTACCAGCCATTACCGCCGTTGGCACCGTCGAACCAGTATTCGAATAGCTTGCCATACTGCGTGGTGAGCTCCTTGATCTGCTCGTGGAAGATCTTCTGATACTCGGGCTGACCGTAGTACTGGCTATTGCGGTCCCATGGGGAGAGGTAGAGGCCGAAGAGCAGGCCGTGCTTGCGGCACGACTCGCTGAGCTCGCGGACGAGGTCGCCCTGCCCATCCTTCCAAGGGCTGTTCTTCACCGAGTACTCGGTGGTCTTCGTGGGCCAGAGGCAGAAGCCGTCGTGGTGCTTGGCGGTGAGGATGACGCCCTTCATGCCGGCACGCTTGAGCGTGCGCACCCACTGCTCGGTGTCGAGGCGCTCGGGGGCGAAGGTCTTAGCGGGGGTGTTGCCATAGCCCCACTCGAGGTCGTTGAAGGTGTTGAGGCCAAAGTGCACGAAGGCGTAAGTCTCCAGCTCCTGCCACTCGATCTGGGCGCGTGTAGGGACGGGATGGACTGGGGCGGGTGCTTTGCTCTGTGCCGTGCCCCCAATGGGGAGGCTGAGGGCGAGGAGTAGCGATGCGATCCCAGCGGTTAGCTTCTTCATAAAGGGTAGGATGGGTGGATTAGTATTTGTATTTGCGCTGATTCTCTGCACTGAGGAGTGCCGAGGGCTCAGCTATCGTTTTGTCAAGTAGGGTGCTGAGGGCTGTGACGAAGGCCGTACTGCTATTGAGGCAGGGGATGTAGGTGAAGCTCTTGCCTCCTGCCTCGAGGAAGTCCGCACGGCCCTCGTCATTGATCTCCTGGATCGTCTCCAGGCAGTCGCAGACGAAGCCGGGGCAGACGACGGCGATGCGCTCGGCACCTTCGCGGGCGAACTCCTTCACACGGCGTGCCATATACGGCTGGAGCCAGTCATGGAAGCCCAAGCGGGACTGATAGACCAGCTCGACGCGCTCTGGCTCGAGGCCGAGGTCTTCGGCGAGGTAGCGTCTGGTCTCCTCGCACTGCAGGCGGTAGCAGTCCTCCTCACCGTGGCGCTCATGCCAAGTGCGGCGGTCAGCGCAGTGGGTGGAGTGGCCGTTGTGCTCACGACACGCCTTCGGGATGTGAGAGAGCGGTATGCCGTGCATTGAGATGACGAGGCGGTCGAAGGGCTCCGTGAGATACTCACGGACGCTATCGGCTAAGGCCGTACGGTAGGCCGTCTCCCCGTAGAAGGGCGCTTGCAGACGCAGGCGCATGGGGCGCAGGCCGAGGCGACGGATCTCCTCAAGAGCAAAGGCCACGGCGGTCTCATAGCTGCTGCGTGCATAGTGGGGATATAGAGGGACGATGACGACCTCCTCGATGTCGGGGAGGGCGGCCAAGGCCTCTAAGGCTTCGCCCGTACCTGGATGGCCATAGCGCATCCCTACCGCTACGGGCTCACGGCGTAGCTCGGCGAGCTGCTGGGCTATCGAGGCGGAGTGGGAGATGAGTGGGAAGTTCTGCGCATCGGCATCCCATATCGTGCGGTAGTTCGCAGCGGACTTCGGCGCACGACGGGGTACGATGAGGTGATGGACGAGGAAGTAGCGAAGCGGGTAGCTGATCCCGATGATGCGGCGGTCCATGAGGAAGGTGCGCAGGTAGTCGCGCACGTCAGGGACGGACGGGGAGTCGGGGGAGCCTAAGTTCAGGAGGAGCGTGGCGCGCTTGGCGGGGAACTCTGCCCCGAAGAGGCATGGGCGTGTCGTCCTCATCTCTTGGGGGGCTGAGGGGATAGACGTACTATGCTTCATCACCTTCGGCCAGAGTGTAATCCTGGAAGAGGAAGTCATTGTAGGGGAAGCGCTGCACGTGGATCTCACGGGCGCGGTCGTAGAGGAGCTGCTTCAGCTCTTCGATCCCCTCGCCTGTGCGGGCGGAGATGAAGCAGCAGCCCTGCTCACCGAGCTTCGCCATCCACGTCTGCTGTAGCTCTTCGCGGCTGATATTGCGACGGGTGCGCTCGCCGAGGTCGTCGGCATCACGCTCCTCGAAGGTGAAGGCGTCGATCTTATTGAAGACGAGGATCGTCGGCTGATCGATGCCAGCGTTGATCTCACGCAGCGTCGAGGAGACGACCTCGATATGCTCCTCGAAGTTGGGGTGGGCGATGTCCACCACGTGTAGGAGGAGGTCCGCCTCACGCACCTCGTCGAGCGTGCTCTTGAAGGACTCGATGAGCTCCGTGGGGAGCTTGCGGATGAAGCCCACGGTGTCGGATAGGAGGAAGGGGAGGTTGTGGACGATGACCTTGCGGACGGTCGTGTCGAGCGTAGCGAAGAGCTTGTTCTCAGCGAATACCTCGCTCTTCGATAGCACGTTCATCAGCGTGGACTTCCCTACGTTGGTATAGCCGACGAGGGCGACGCGGACGAGCTTGCCACGATTCTTGCGCTGCATCGACATCTGGCGGTCGATGACCTTCAGCTCGGCCTTGAGGTGGGCGATACGGTCTTGGATAATACGGCGGTCGGTCTCGAGCTGCGTCTCCCCAGGGCCACGCATCCCCACACCCCCACGCTGGCGCTCGAGGTGCGTCCACAGGCGGGTCAGTCGGGGGAGCATATAGCGATACTGAGCCAGCTCGACCTGCGTCTTAGCGTAGGCCGTGGTAGCTCGGGAGGCAAAGATATCGAGGATGAGGCTC
>NZ_ALKJ01000039.1:0-5922 GCF_000292995.1 Porphyromonas sp. oral taxon 279 str. F0450
CCGGAAGGTGCGGCTGGAACACCTCCTTTCTAGAGTTCTGAAAATGGGCTTTAGTATAGTTAGTGTAGTATGTACGTATGCGATGAGTTAGGTAGTTTTTCTGAATGTGCGTACTCGCTTCTGCTGTCATATCGATCTTCTCACCCATCGCGAGGCGGTGACTGGCTACCCAGCTGGTCACCGCCTCGCTTCGTTTTATACGAGTCTGCAAGGGGTGGCAGAGTGTGCAACGTGTGCATAATATTTGTTGATATATTTGCGGTGTAAGTGAGAAGTTGTACGGAACGCTGCTATTATGAGTTACACTTCAAAGAAGGTATTCTCTAAGGTGTATGATAGAAGGGGCTGTAGCTAATCACACCCAATAATATTAACCTGTATTAAGCGAAATGGCTATTACCTCAATCGACAAGCTGATGGGGGTACCTTCTTCGTGCCGGGCTACCAGCGTGGTTATCGCTGGGGACGGCAGGAAGTGGAAGCTCTCTTGAATGACCTTTGGGAATTCTATCTTCAGACGGAAGAGAAACCGGATGAGGAGGAGCGTGAAAACCTCTTGGAAAAGAATAAGAATCTCTTCTATTGTCTACAGCCTGTTGTCCTTTACAAGGATAAGGATGAGCAGGCACGTGAAAACCTCTTGGATGGGCAGCAACGCCTGACTACAATTTATCTCCTCCTCTCCTATTTGGATAGTCGTCGCCGTGAAGAAGGCTACGACAAGCCCCTGTTTACGCTGGAGTATGCTACGCGCGAGGATAGTGCCGACTTCTTAGCGAAAAAGCTCTTTGCCTCAGAGGAGTCCGAGGTGGCGAGTAATGTAGACTATCATTATATGCGTGCAGCCTATGGCTACATCAAGGATTGGTTTACTCAGGCTCCGAAGCATCCAGGCGCAGCTGGTAAGCTGATCCCTCTTCTTCTGGATGAGGATGGGAAGGGGCCTAATGTTCGTGTCATCGAATACTATGTAGAAGATGATAGCGATCCTATTGATGTTTTCCTTCGTCTCAATCAAGGGAAGATCCCCCTTACAGATGCAGAGCTGACTAAGGCGCTCTTCCTGCAAAGTGATAAGTATGATGCTAAGCTTTTGCCCTATGTCAGCCCAAAGCTTGACTTGATAGCCGGTGAGTGGTATGCTTATGAGCAGCAGTTGTCTGTTCCTAAATTCTGGCACTTCATCTCTCCGTATGATGCGCAGTCTACACCTCCCTCAATTCGACTTCTATTGGAGCTTGCAGCCAGAGACCTTCAGTCAGCGACAAGCTACAAGAACACCCCCGAGCTATGGGAGTCGAAGAAGTACACGCACCCTTACTACACGATCTTCTCGGATTATTTGCAGGGGTACAGTGGTGAAGAGCGCCTAAAGAAAATAGGGGAGATCTGGGAGCGTATCTACACGATCTTCGGTCTAATATCTGAGTGGTATGAGGATCAAGAGCTCTATCACTATGTCGGCTATCTAATGTGTACTGAGTCCTCTAAAAGGATTACACTACTGCGTAAACTCCTTAAGCAAGCAAAGACGTGTACTGCGCCTGAGTTCAAGGCCTCTCTCCGTAGAGCAATCGGGAAGAAGATAGAGAGAATCCGCTTAAATGAGTTATCCTACGAAGAATCCCAAGCAGATATCCATCAGGTTCTTCTTCTGCACAACATCCATCAGCACATCTTCACTTCCGAGCAGATACGCTTCCCCTTTGATCTATATACAAAGGAGAAGTGGTCGCTGGAGCATATCTATGCACAGCAGTCCGAGCCTCTGCGAAATCGAGAGGAGCAGATTGGCTTCATCGAGGAGCACATCGCTACCTTTAGGGAAGATGCTTTCGGAGATGATGAAGAGACTTCATCCCTTATAGACGAGCTGGAGGGTATTCGATCCCAGATCCAAGAGCCCAAAAAGGAGGAGTCCGAACGAGTTTCTCTCTTTGAGAAAGCGCTGGAGTTGATTACGGCTTTTGAAGTAAAGCATATGGGAGATACGGGGCCTCTACACGGTCTGCAGAATCTCTGTCTGCTGAGTAGAGGTGTCAATAGCGCCTTGAGTAATCGAACCTTCGCACGCAAGCGAGCGATAATGCGAGAGATAGTGATGACAGCTACCCAGGAGTACATCCCTATGGCGACACGTCGGGTCTTCCTGAAGTACTACAGCGCCTCTCCTAAGGATAATGCCTACTGGCGTCGCGAAGATGCTGAAGCATATATGGAGCATATCCGTAGTGTGTGCAAGCATTATACTTCACCCTCTAATGCAAATGACTAAGTGATGAATCCCAATTATACCCTAAAAGAGCTCCTGGATAAGTATTCAGTCGTAATCCCTCAGCTGCAGCGAGACTACGCGCAGGGACGAGATGAAGCCAAGGAGCTACGCGAGCGCTTCCTCTCTCAAATCCTGCACGTACTACGAGGGGAGGGGCGACTGAACCTGGACTTTGTCTACGGATATGACAAAGCTCTTTCGCCTAATCACCATCCCATCTTCTATCCTCTTGATGGACAGCAGCGCCTGACGACCCTCTGGCTGCTCCACTGGTATCTACTCCCTTCAGAATCCCTAGCGGAAGAGCGCGAGTGGCTCCTACGGTTCTCCTATCGTACCCGCTCGAGCTCTACCCGCTTCTGCCAGCTCTTGGTCGAGCATGCTGTGGTAGATGACTCGCGACTGGATGTCGCCGCGATCAAGGATCAGCCTTGGTACCGTCAGTCTTACAATGCGGATGCCACTATCACAGCGATGCTGGGGACGCTACGCACCATCAAGGAGCTAGTAGCCCGCGAGGAGCGGTCAGCCCTTTGGGAGCGTCTATGCCACCAGCGTGCGCTTACCTTCGATGTGATTGATATCAAGGGTGAAGAGTTCCGATTGACCGATGAGCTCTATATCAAGATGAATGCGCGAGGCAAGCAGCTAACGTCATTTGAGTGCTACAAGGCTGACTTGATTCAAGCCTTGCGTAAGTTGGATGACCTAGGAAAGCCTTGGCTATATAAGAAGGGGCAACTCAGCTATGCAGACTACTTTGCCTTCAAGGTCGACAATGAGTGGTTGGATCTCTTTTATAATGGGGAGATTGATGGGCTGGATGAGCGTATGTATGGCTTTATCCAAAATATAGCTAAGCTCTGTTTCTTCCTCGATCCCGAGAATGCGAAGAAAAATGTTGATGCCTTTACCTACTGGGACAGTGTCAATGTCTTCTTGATACCAGACAATGCGCATCGCCTCATCTCCATACTCGATCTCTTTGAGAGGATTCAAGCCAAGCAGCCCCTGAGGGACTTCTTCGCTACGCTAACTCCTTCCATTCGCTTCTTGGAGGAGGGTGGAAAGGACGCTTCTGCGTCTGTGAAGGATCTCTTTAGAGAGAGCTGCGAAAAGAATGCGTCAGTAAACTTGGTCTTGCTACTGGCTATGAGCTACTATATGGAGACGTATAAGCTTGTCGAGGCTACCGAAGAGCTTCAAGACTATCTACGAGTCGTGCGCAATCTCCTTTGGGAAGAGCGACAACTGGATGAGATGCATTATCGGTCTAATGTACGTATCAATAGCCTCTTGACCTACTGGGGCTGGATTGAGCCTCTCGCCTCACGGAAGCAGGTCCTCGATGCGATAAAGAACTCGGGTGAGGTGTTCTCAAAGAAGCTGCATCAGCGGGTAGACTTCATCTTGAAGTATCCTGAATTGAAGCCGCTCATTGGAGAGCTGGAGGATCATCCACTCTTGGCTGGGCAGCTGGGCATCTTTGATTTAGCCCAGGATGCTAACGAATTCAAGCGACAGGCAGAGGCTTTCAAGCAAATCTTCGACCCCGCATTTTGTGCTCGAGAAGATGCTGACCAGTTGATTATCCGTGCACTGGTAGCCTCGGGATATCCAGGTGTCCAGGGCAAAAAAGTGTGGGGAGGCTCTCGAGATACGTGGTTCTTCGGTGGTAATGGCTACTGGAGTACCGTACTTTCCATTGAGGAGTACGATCAACCTAAACAGCGCAATGCGATTCGTCAGCTCTTGAGTCAATTTGCTGGCGGTACGGGAGATACCAAGGAGCGACTGCAGCGAATTATCGATGCTTACCTCGGAAGTGAGGATGCAAAGCGGCGTCGTTGGCGCTATTACTTCGTGAAGTACCCTGAGTTTTACTCTGGTAAGATCAACTTCTTTGCTCGGGATAATCGAGAGGAAACAGCCGATGCTTATGTTGATCCCCTGAAGAGTTTTTCACGTAATCCTCTGAGGGGCTATCACGCTAATGCGTATGTGCAAGTGGTATGGCGGCTGGTAGGAGGGGGAGATACCCACTGTCGTCCTGAGTGGGTACAAGGAGCTAAAGACTCCAGACTGCACTTACTGCGCTCGGATATTTATATCGAATATACCCCCGAGGGCTGGAGGATTGACCTTCCACAGGGCTATGTACTCCCGGAGGAAATTATGCAGGAGTTTGGGCTTAGCCCCAGCAATCTCATCCTACGAGAGACGCCGACAGCCGACCGGATAGAGCGAGCTGTTGCCTTCTGTAAGAGCCTTGCCGAACCTCCACTCCTTGATTAATGTATAGCGCCCCGTTGCTTGGCTGTGTATAGCCAGCAGCGGGGCGCCTACTATTATATATAGGTAGTTAAATCGACCAGTACTGGTCGGTGGTCGGAGCAGTACTGGTCAGCCGGCGAAGTAGTACTGGTTACTAATAGCGACCAGTAGTGGTTGGAGTGGTGACCAGTACTGGTTGCTTTCTTCTCTTCGGTGTAGGGTAGTGCGAAGCTATATAGGTCGGTGGGCAAAGCTATGTAGGTCACGAAAGCAATCTATATAGGTCGTAGTGCCGACCTATATAGGTTCGCCCGCCGACCAATATAGGTTGATATCACTCTTGCCGATATGTATTGAGTGGGGTAGGGGAGAATGCGGGAGCTTTCCCCTTTCTACATACCTTTCATCCCCGCCAAATACTACGCCTCCCTATTGCCCTCTTGCGCCTACTTCCAGAAGGTGTGCTGTGCTCCAATAGTTGTTTGGGATCAAACGACTATTGGTTTGGGGTGCGAACAACTATTAGTTTACTACTCGAATAAGTAGTTGTTTGCATTCAAACCACTACTGCTTCACCCGCGAATGACTACTGGTTTGCACCGCCTCCCTATATCGCTACACAGCTGCCAGCTGCCCTATTCACCCTCCATTCCCCCACTCAGCGTACCTCTTCCCCGCTCAAGCACCTCGTTCTTCCCCCGCGAAAGCGCCCCTTTCTCCCCAGAGAATGAAAAAATTTTTACCCCTTGTAAGTTGCTTGCTTAAGGGTAAATGAATGCAACTCAACGGGTGTTATTGAGAAATATTTTGCGTGAAGATTTGGTTTGTATTTAGTTTTTGCTCTATCTTTGCAACCGCAAACGAGAAACGAACCGCCTTGAAGAAGAGCTGACCCGAGCGAGGGTAGCTGAGACGGAAAGTAAAGACGTTAGCGCACGACTTAAGTAAGGCGACTTACTTATGATTGGCTCAAAGGAGGTGTCACAAGGTTCACACCAGCGGCCCTCTTAGCGATCATTGACATACTTGATAAAAACAAACGAGAAAACAACGTAGAGCATATATAATAAGTTAGTATACAACCTGCGTGCTTTCTGATAGTAATGTTAGAAGTACGTTAGGCGCAAAAACAGATAAGGGCAGACGGTGGATGCCTTGGCTCTCGGAGGCGACGAAGGACGTGATAAGCTGCGATAAGCTACGGGGATCGGCACATACGAATTGATCCGTAGATTTCCGAATGGGGCAACCCGGCATGTAGAAGACATGTCACACTGCAGAGCAGTGAGCGAACGTGGGGAACTGAAACATCTAAGTACCCATAGGAGAAGAAAACAAAAGTGATTCCCTTAGTAGTGGCGAGCGAACGGGGA
>NZ_ALKJ01000040.1:0-25439 GCF_000292995.1 Porphyromonas sp. oral taxon 279 str. F0450
GCGCACCCGATGGAAGAACCGGTTAATATTCCGGTACTAATTATGTGAGCGATGTGGAGACGGAGATGTGACGGTCCTGCCAACTGACGGAATAGTTGGTTGAAGGGTGTAGGAGTTGATCTGAGTAGGCAAATCCGCTCGGAGATCCGAACCTGACAGTACTCTGAGTGCTTGCACAAAGAGATATGGACAACTGTAACGGTGCTCCCAAGAAAATCCGCTAAGCATATTGCATGATTACCCGTACCACAAACCGACACAGGTGGTTGGGTTGAGTATACTAAGGCGCTCGAGTGATTCGCGGTTAAGGAACTAGGCAAAATAGTCCTGTAACTTCGGAATAAAGGACGCTCACAGTGAAGGCTGTGAGCCGCAGAGAATAGGCCCAGGCGACTGTTTAACAAAAACACATGGCTATGCTAAATCGAAAGATACTGTATATAGCCTGACACCTGCCCGGTGCTGGAAGGTTAAGAGGAGATGTCATCGCAAGAGAAGCATTGAATTGAAGCCCCAGTAAACGGCGGCCGTAACTATAACGGTCCTAAGGTAGCGAAATTCCTTGTCGGGTAAGTTCCGACCTGCACGAATGGTGTAACGATCTGGGTACTGTCTCAACCGCGAGCTCGGTGAAATTGTAGTATCGGTGAAGATGCCGATTACCCGCAACGGGACGAAAAGACCCCGTGAACCTTTACTATAGCTTTGCATTGGATTTGGGTAACAAATGTGTAGGATAGGCCGGAGACTGTGAAGCGGGTACGCCAGTATTCGTGGAGTCGCCGTTGAAATACGGCCCTTTTGTTATTTGGGTTCTAACTCGCAGGAGCGAGGACATTGCATGGTGGGTAGTTTGACTGGGGTGGTCGCCTCCAAAAGTGTAACGGAGGCTTCTAAAGGTACCCTCAGACCGATTGGTAACCGGTCGTAGAGTGTAATGGCACAAGGGTGCTTGACTGGGAGACTAACAAGTCGCACAGGTAGGAAACTAGAGCATAGTGATCCGGTGGTTCCGTATGGAAGGGCCATCGCTCAAAGGATAAAAGGTACTCCGGGGATAACAGGCTGATCGCTCCCAAGAGCTCATATCGACGGAGCGGTTTGGCACCTCGATGTCGGCTCGTCACATCCTGGGGCTGGAGAAGGTCCCAAGGGTTGGGCTGTTCGCCCATTAAAGTGGCACGCGAGCTGGGTTCAGAACGTCGTGAGACAGTTCGGTCTCTATCTGTTGTGGGCGTTTGAGATTTGAGGGGGCCTGACACTAGTACGAGAGGACCGTGTTGGACGAACCGCTGGTTTATCGGTTATGCCGCCAGGCGTATTGCCGAGTAGCTACGTTCGGTTGAGATAAGTGCTGAAAGCATCTAAGTACGAAGCTTGCCTCAAGATTAGATCTCATTATAAGGGTGGTTATAGACGATGACCTTGATAGGCTACAGGTGTAAAGGCGGTGACGTCATAGCCGAGTAGTACTAATTGCCCGAAAGTTTTTGCCTGAGGTTGTATACCGACTTAGCGATACGGTGGTGAGTATTGTGCGTTTTTATCAAGTCAATGATTGTCTAAATACAGAGATATTTAGGTGGTTATAACGTTGGGGTTCCACCTCTTCCCATTCCGAACAGAGAAGTTAAGCCCAATCGTGCCGATGGTACTGCGTTTTGTGGGAGAGTAGGTAGCCGCCATTTTAAGAGATAGGGTGATGGAGTGAAAGCTTCGTCACCCTATCGTCGTTTAAGAGGGTGGGTGTGATTACGCAAGTGATCACACCCACTTCGTTTTATACAAGGTAATGATGATGTAGTGAGCTTGCTGCTTGCTACCATTCCATTTACTGCCATTCCGCTTGCTCTGCTGTAGCAAGGCGCGATGCAGCGAGGGATGAGGCACCAAGCTATGCAGTCGCATACTACAGGAAGATCTATGCGGTAGGGTGATGGAGCCGATGCGGCTTCGTCACCCTATTGTCGTTTATACGTCTGTCGGATAAAGGCATCTGCCCTCGATGCTTCGCCTTAGCTACTTGCCTTTATCTGTGTCCCCTTTCCCTTTCCCTTTCCCTTTCCCTTTCCCTTTCCCTTTGCTGAGGGCAACCACTATAATTCTCAGAAGCGAACCAGTAGTGGTCAGCGTTCGGACCAGTAGTGGTTACTCTTTCTTACCACTACTGCTTTGTGTCGTGACCAGTAGTGCTTGCTTCACCGACCAGTACTGCTTCGTTTGGAGTGGTGGTATGGGCTCTGGTCTTGCGCTCTCATCTACGCTATCAAGTGAGGCTGTCGTCGGGAGGGAAGAGCTATCCTCTCGTAGGATACGATAGTCCGACCATTATATATAATGCAGCACGCGCCCGATGGAAGTCCCATAGGGCGCGTGCTGCGTGTACTTTTATTGAAGGAGGAGGGGAGAGAAGCCGAGGGGTGGCTTGCTCGCTACTCGCCTCGGGAGAGGGAGAGTAGGCGACGGATGGTATTGAGGTTGCGCGTGGTGCAGGTCACACGGAGGTAGCGCTCCAGGGCATTGTTGGTGAGACGGGTATTCTTATAGCCCTTGGGGGAGTATATGTAGGCACAGCGCTCGGTGAGGTGAAGGGCCGCTTCTTCGCCCCAAGTCTTCTCGGAGAGCTCTTGTAGGCGGTCGGCTGTGGGACACGCCATGGTCATCGTGAAGAAGACTCGGCTGGGATCAAGTTCGGGGGAGAAGGGCAGGGCATCGATCCATGCTTGTATCTCTTCAGGGAAGAAGACAAGGGCGGCGAGGTCAGCCCCATACTTCTCGAAGATGAGGTCGTGAATGCGCTGACTTAGTGCTTGCTTCGACAGATCACTCCGAAGGAGGATATTTCCACTCTGGATGTAGGTGCGTACACGTTCGAAGCCAGCCTCTTCGAGGTGCTGGCGTAGGACAGCCATTTTGGGGATGCTATTCTTTCCGCTGGGCATGACGCCACGGAGAAGTATGATTTGCTCTTGCTTCATTGAAAGGGTAAAGGACGTTGGAATGAACCTTGCCGAGCGCAAAGATAGTGCTTTTGAGCGGCGTGGAGTGTGCCTGTAGAGGCCAGAGTGTAGCGTCCGCCGTAGCCTTCCGCTGGTGGATATCTTGCGGAAAGTAAAGATAAAAGGGCTACCTTTGCAGCGGAAATGCTCGGGAGGTGCTAAGCCTACGGCTCGCCTTCACCCGAGCAGACCAAGACCGATAACTATTTTACATCACCCTTAAATTAGATTTTGACGATTCATTTATGAAGACTCTTACCGTCTCGCTCCTGAGCGCGCTGTGCCTTGCCGCACCTGCGTGGGCAGGACAGGGCACGTCTGCCGACTCCGTTCGTCATCTTGAAGGTGTCGAAGTGACAGCACGCCTACGACAGGAGCAAGGGATCAACCCGCTGGGTGTCCCTGCCAAGAAGCTCCCTCTTACGATTAGTTCGCTCGCGGACTCCACCCTCTCCCTCCGCGCTATCACGCAGGTCAAGGACGCTCTGCGCTTCGTGCCTGCCGTGCAGATGAAGTCCAGCTACGGCGCTTTCCGTGAGATCTCTGTCCGTGGCTTCTACAACACGGTCTACATGGTTGACGGAGTTCGTGACGAACGCTCTACGCTGAACTCCTATCCCTTAGGTGACCTCTACAATGTCGATCAGATCGAGGTGCTCAAGGGCCCTGCTTCGGTGCTCTATGGCTATGCTGCTACGGGTGGCGTCGTGAACGTCACGCGTCGCGTCCCTACGGAGAAGTTTATGCTTGGTGCCCATGTCCGTGGTGGCTCTCTGGGCTACTTCGACCTGGGTGCGCATGTCGGGGGGAAGATCTCTGATGGTCTGCACTTCTACGCTGGTGGCTTCCTCTCTGGTGGCAAGCAGTGGCGCTCTACGAATGATAAGAACCGCTCGCTCTTCGCCGCGCTCAGCTATACGAAGGGCATCCACAGCCTCATCCTGCGCCTCGAAGGTCGTAATGACTTCTACGGCACTGATACGGGTCTCCCCCCCGTCATGGAGGCCGATATGTATCGCGTGAGCGATGATAAGCTCTACCTCAAGAAGGGTGAATTGCTTCCAGGTCTCAAGCGCAGCTGGCGCTACAACGATGCTTCGGACTTCATGTACAACCGCGCCTACAATGGTAGCCTCAAGTACACGCTCTCGCTCCCCTCAGGCTGGAAGCTCTCCGACTACGTGTCCTATGCCTACGATGATATCGACTACTTCAGCACGGAAGAGCTGAGCTATCCTACGAGCGCTACGGCTGGTACGAAGTACGGCTACTATACGAAGGATGATGCAGGGAATAAGACGTACTACGATCTGGATCACGTCCAGTTCACCTTCCCTCTGCGCTTCGAGCACATCGCTAAGACGCTGCAGAATACCGTCGATCTGACGGGTAGCTTCTCTCTCGGCTCGGTGAAGAACAACCTGCGCTTTGCCTATAGTACGACCTACATGCAGCGTACCTCTTATACGGGGTATAATGGGACGGACGTCCAGGGTGGAGGCCGTACCTTCGATAGCGATGGGGAAACGCTCACCTTCTCGGAGAATACGACCTACAACCCCAGCTTCAATGGGCACATCAAGACGACACTCTCTAAGGCTTCGCCTCAGCACACGTGGGTCCATGGCTTTGCGCTCTCTAATGTCTTTGAGTTCTCGGAGAAGATCAAGGCCATGGCTGCGATCCGCTATGATCACTACAGCTATCGCGATGCCTCGGGGCTTGAGATCAAGGATGGTAAGCATAGCTATGATGATATCGCTCGTGATAAGTATGACAAGAGTTCGGACGACGCTATCAGCTATCGCCTTGGTCTGGTCTATCAGCCCACGGAGGCGCTCTCCTTCTATACGTCGCTGGGTAGCTTCTATATCCCCGACAAGACGACGACGTTCAATCCAGATCGTGAGCGCTTCTACGATAAGGAGGGTAAGCTGATCACGGGTCGTCGTGGTGGCGCTTACTTCGATCCTCAGTCAGGCTATCAGTTCGAGGTCGGCACTCGCTACACGCTCTCTGATGTGCTCCAGCTCAATCTCTCCGCTTATCATATCCGTCGCAATAACGAGCTTGAGCGTACCTCGGTGACAGAGCAGGAGAACGGCAAGCCCAAGCGCTATAGCATCGTGGCTCAGGTGGGTGCTACGGAGGGTAATGGCTTCGAAACGGATCTGACCTATCGCCCCGTGGCTGGTCTTGAGCTGGTCGCTGGCTATAGCTATACGGATATCCACGTAGCCGATGCCAAGGAAACAGCGGTGACTAAGCTATTGAACCTGCATAATGGTACGCCGATGAGCTGGGTACCCCGTAAGCAGTTCTTCACCTATGGGAACTATGACTTCCAGCGTGGTACGCTCCGCAACCTCTCGCTGAACTATAGCCTGAGCTACAGCGATGCGATGTACTACAACGTAGCGCAGTCGCTGACCTTCCCTGCTTATACGCAGCTTGACCTCGGCGCTTCCTATCGCCTGCCCGCAGGCTTCGGCATCGCTGTACAGGTGCGCAATGTCCTCAATGCAAAGAACTACACCTCGGTGCTGAACGGTACGCAGCTCTTCCCCAACGAGCCTACCAATGCGCTGGTGACGCTGAGCTACAAGCTGTAAGCATAGTCGCTAAGAAAATACCCTACGGGGATAGCCCCCGCTCACAGACGAAGTGACGTCTGTGGGCGGGGGCTTCTCTTTGTCTTTGGGGTAGGAAAGAAGGGCTTGTATGCAAGGCGGTACGGACTGCTCTGTGGGAGCGTGGTGCGAAGCAGTAGTGGTTTGAGACTGTTGCGGCAGAGTCCTGCCCTCTATGTAGAGTACTAAGGCATCGCATGTCCAGCTCCCCGAGATGCCTCTCCGAAGATATACACAAGCCCTTCGCCTTGTCGCGCGTATTCCTCTTATCCAGCGGAGGGAAAAGTGTCCTTCTCGTGAAGAAAAAAGCGCCTTCCCGTAGTGGTATTCTGTATCTATGCACGTAGTCTTAAAGACCAGGCACGCAAATCTAAATATCCACGTACGTAGATATTAGATCCACGTACGTAGTCCAAACTTATCTTCCGCTCGTCCACAACTTTTATCCCTACGTGGAGCAACAACCTAATATAGGTCACATCACAAAGCTATATAGCTTTCTTCGCCATCCTATATAGCTCTACCCTCGCACCATATACCTATTATGAGACCATTCTGTAAGCTGTGAAGAGGTGGCCTTGCGCAATGGTCTCTACGTGTTATAAACCAGCGCCCCCACGTAGCGTGTATCTATGGTACACACTACGTGGGGGCGCTCTCTTTTACGTTACTTCTATAGAGAGGTGGGAGGTGCGGGGAGGTCGGATCGCACGCATAGAATCTGCGTCGATGGAAAGCAGTATCTTTGTATCACTTTTTGAACTACCTTGGGATGGGGTGTAGCCGTACTCGGCTCGTCGCTCCTCCCGACGACGATATAATATAGACGCTGTATGAGCCATAAGTTCCCTGAATACGATAACCTCCAGCTCTCGGGGGTCAATAAGAAGGTACTGGATCAGTGGCAGGAGGAAGACCTCTTTGCCCGCACGCTTGCCCTGCGCGAAGGCGCGCCCTCGTTCGTCTTCTACGAAGGGCCTCCCTCGGCTAACGGGATGCCTGGCATTCACCACGTCATGGCGCGCTCGATCAAGGATATCTTCTGCCGCTACAAGACGATGAAGGGATTCCGCGTCGACCGTAAGGCCGGCTGGGATACCCACGGTCTGCCCGTAGAGCTCGGGGTCGAGAAGGCCCTCGGCATCACGAAGGAAGATATCGGCAAGAAGATCAGCGTCGACGAATACAATGCTGCTTGTCGCCGTGAGGTGATGAAGTACACGCAGGAGTGGGAGCAGCTCACCCGCCTCATGGGCTACTGGGTGGATATGGATCACCCCTACATCACCTACGACAACCGCTATATCGAGACCCTCTGGTACCTCCTCAGCGAGATCTATAAGAAGGGCCTCCTCTATAAGGGCTACACGATCCAGCCCTATTCGCCTGCTGCAGGTACGGGGCTGAGTACGCACGAGCTGAATCAGCCTGGGTGCTATCGTGATGTGAAGGACACGACGTGCGTCGCACAGTTCCGCATCATCGACCCGCGTGCTGAGCTGACGGGCCATGGTGAAGCCGTCTTCCTCGCTTGGACGACGACCCCCTGGACGCTGCCCTCGAATACGGCTCTCTGCGTCGGTCCCGAGATCGACTACGTGGCCGTCCGCTCCTTCAATCCCTATTCAGGTGCGCCTATCACGGCTGTGGTAGCTCGTGCACTCCTGCACACGCTCTTCAGCAAGGAGCACGAAGGCGAGGAGGCACTCGCAGCCTATCAGCCTGGCGACAAGAAGCTCCCCTACGTCATCGTCGGCGAGTGGAAGGGTAAGGACCTCGTAGGCACGCGCTATGAGCAGCTCCTCCCCTGGATGCGTCCCGACGGGGATGCCTTCCGCGTCATCGCTGGCGACTTCGTCACCACGAGCGATGGTACGGGGATCGTGCATATCGCACCTACCTTCGGTGCGGACGACAACAAGGTGGCTAAGGCCAGCGACATCGCAGGGCTGACCGTCCTCGATCGTGATGGCAATGTGCGCCCCATGGTCGATATGCAGGGTCGTCTCTTCCGTCTGGAGGATATGGATCCCGCCTTCGTCAAGGACTTTGTCAACGTAGATATATATAAGGAGTTCGCAGGACGCTACGTCAAGAACGCCTACGACGACACGCTCACCGATCAGGATGAGACCTTAGATGTGACTATTGCCCTTCTGCTGAAGGGCGAGGGTCGTGCCTTCAAGATCGAGAAGCACGTGCACTCCTATCCCCACTGCTGGCGTACGGACAAGCCCGTGCTCTACTACCCGCTGGATAGCTGGTTCATCCGCACCACGGCTTGCCGTGAGGAGATGATGCGCCTCAATGATACCATCAACTGGAAGCCCGAGAGCACCGGTACGGGTCGCTTCGGTAAGTGGCTGGAGAACCTCCAGGACTGGAACCTCTCGCGTAGCCGCTACTGGGGTACGCCCCTGCCCATCTGGCGCACCGAGGATGGTCGTGAAGAGATCTGTATCTCATCCGTCGAAGAGCTCTACCACGCCATCGAGCGCTCGGTAGAAGCTGGCTTCATGACGGCTAACCCCTGGAAGGACTTTACCCCAGGGGTATATACGCAGGAGAACTACGATAAGATCGACCTGCACCGCCCCTATGTCGATGATATCATCTTAGTCTCGCCCTCGGGCAAGCCCATGCGCCGTGAGACGGATCTCATCGACGTATGGTTTGACTCGGGTGCTATGCCCTTCGCACAGCTCCACTATCCCTTTGAGAATAAGGAACTGCTCGACAGCGGTCGTGCCTTCCCCGCGGACTTCATCGCCGAAGGGGTCGACCAGACGCGTGGGTGGTTCTTCACGCTCCACGCTATCGCTACGATGGTGCGTGGGACGAATAGCTACAAGGCTGTCATCTCCAACGGGCTCGTGCTCGATAAGAATGGCAACAAGATGAGTAAGCGTCTGGGCAATGCTGTCGATCCCTTCGAGACGATCGAGAAGTATGGCTCTGACCCCCTGCGCTGGTACATGATCAGCAACTCGTCGCCTTGGGACAACCTGAAGTTCGACGTCGAGGGTATCGATGAGGTACGCCGTAAGTTCTTCGCGACGCTGTACAATACGTATCAGTTCTTCGCGCTGTATGCTAACCTCGATGGCTTCGATCCTACGGCTCGTGAGGAGCTCCCTTACGCTGAGCGCCCCGAGATCGACCGCTGGATCCTCTCTACACTCAATAGCCTCATCCTCGAGGTCGATAGTGATCTGGAGGACTACGAGCCTACGCGTGCCGCTCGTGCTATCGGTGACTTCGTCTCCGAGCAGCTGAGCAACTGGTACGTGCGCCTCTCTCGCCGCCGCTTCTGGGCTGGTGAGATGACCACGGACAAGCTCTCCGCCTACCAGACGCTCTACCGCTGTCTGGTCACGGTGGCTCGCCTCATGGCGCCCATCGCACCCTTCTACGCTGATCAGCTCTACCGCGACCTCACCAGCAAGGGTACCAGTGCCACGGAGCACTCGGTGCATCTGGCTGACTTCCCCACCGCTTGCCGTGAGGAGATCAATGAGAGCCTCGAGCGCAGCATGCACCTGGCGCAGAGCATCTGCTCGATGGTGCTGGCCCTGCGTCGTAAGGTCAATATCAAGGTGCGTCAGCCCCTGCAGCGTCTGATGATCCCCATCGTCAACGAGGCCGACCATCAGGCGATCCTGCCCGTCGTGCCCCTCATCCTCAGTGAGGTGAACCTCAAGGAGCTGCAGTTCGTCACCGATGGCGAAGGAGTGCTCGTCAAGCGTATCAAGCCCGACTTCAAGAAGCTCGGCCCACGCTATGGCAAGATCATGAAGGCTATCGCTGCTGTGGTGGCAGAGTTCACGCAGGACGAGATCGCTACGATCGAGCGCACGGGTCAGATCGACTTCACTGTCGAAGGGGCTCCTGTGACGATCCTCCGCGACGACGTCGACATCTATTCAGAGGATATCCCTGGCTGGCTCGTGGCTAACGAAGGCACGCTGACCATCGCTCTGGATATCACCGTGACCGATGAGCTGCGCCTCGAGGGCACGGCTCGTGAGCTGATCAACCGCATTCAGAACCTGCGTAAGCAGAGCGGCTTCGAGGTCAGTGACAAGGTACGCATCCTCCTGCCCGAGGACGAAGAGCTCCACCGTGTGCTCAGCGTCTACTCAGCTTATATCGCTAAGGAGGTGCAGGCAGTCTCCATCGAGGAGCAGACAGGCTTCACACCCACGCTCGAGCTTGATCTGGACGAACGTATGATCCCCATCTATATAGAGAAGGCAAACTAACACACGGGCAGGGTGGGTGTACTCTTCCGCCCTGCCTACAATTCAGATAACTATACAATGAGTGACCAGAAGACTTCCTACACAGACGAGGAGCTCCAGGAGTTCCGTGAGCTTATCATGCAGAAGCTCGAGCAAGCTATCCGCGATTACGATCTCCTGCGTGAGAGTGCCGTCGACTATCAGAGCAATGATGTAGCCGACACACAGCCCACCTTCAAGGCAGTCCATGACGGCGCTGCTTCCCTCTCCAAGGGAGAAGCAGGTCGCATGGCTGAGCGTCTGCTGAAGTTCATCCACAATCTCCAAGCAGCCCTGCGCCGCATCGAGAACAAGACCTACGGCATCTGCCGCCAGACCGGTAAGCTCATCCCCAAGGAGCGTCTGCGCGCTGTGCCTCATGCTACGCTCTCTATCGAGGCGAAGCTCCAAGAGAAGAAGTAAGCCCCCACGCGACTGATGACAAAAAGCTCCAAGACGACCCTCTGGACGACGGCGTTTATCGTCCTCCTACTCGTCATTGACCAGGCCTCGAAGATCTGGGTCAAGACCTCAATGGTCGAGGGGGAGATGCACGAGATCACCTCGTGGTTCAAGATCTACTTCGTCGAGAACGAAGGGATGGCCTATGGGATCACGCTCGGTAGTAAGCTCCTTCTGACGCTCTTCCGCATACTGGCGATGGGCGCAGGGGTGTACTATCTGGTGCGTCTGCTACGGCTACGTCGCTTCTCACTCGGCTTCTGCCTGACGCTTGGTCTCGTCATCGCTGGTGGACTTGGGAACGTCATCGACTGCCTCTTCTACGGGGAGATCTTCTCCACGAGCCGCGGGGTAGTGGCACAGCTCATCCCCTGGGGCGAAGGCTACGGCACCTTCCTGCATGGCAAGGTGGTCGATATGCTGTACTTCCCCATCATCCAGACGACTTACCCCTCGTGGAGTCCTATCCATGCAGGTGAGCAGTTCATCTTCTTCAGCCCGATATTCAACTTCGCTGATGCCTGCATCTCTGTAGGTGTGGCACTCCTGCTCCTCTGCTATCGCCGCACGTTCTCCACAGCGCTGGATACCCTCTTCCCTTCAAAGGATAAGGATACGTCTACGGAGACGGATACGGAGGAATAGCTTAGTCGTCTTGCACTATGTCGCACCGCTTCACCCTGCCCCACCTCAGCCTACTGAAGGCTCTCTTGCTGGCGCTTCTCCTTGTCGGGGGGAGTGCCTGCGGTGGCTCTAAGGGGAAGTGGAAGCAGATCGACCTCAAGACGGTCAAGGAACTCCTGCCTGAGATGCTCACGGCAGAGGCTTCCTTCAACCAGCGAGGACTCGAGGACAGCCTACGTATCGTGGGCTTCCAAGCTATCCTCAGCCGCTATGGCTATACGCTGGCCGACTGGGATAGCTCGCTCGTCTGGTACGGACGCCATCAGATCGTCGAGTATCAGAAGCTCTATGAGCACGCTGCTCTGGTGCTGGAGTCCCGCCAAGCGACGCTGCAGGTACGTGTCGATAGCCTTGACCGCATCGAGCGACGTCGCAGCCTGTGGGCGGCGCACGATATTGACTCGGTGAACCTCCTGCGTGATAGTGCCAGCCGCTACCTCGCAGGGAGCTATGTCGAGCGCTCCTTCGCTCTCGAGCCCAGCGTCAGCTATACGGGCGGTACGGAGCTCCGCTTCATCGTCCGTGTAAGCGGGGCATCACCCTCCGCACTTCAGCTCCAGCTCCGTCTGCAGTATGCAGACTCTACGCAGCAAGCCGAGACCCTTCCCTCCCTACATCCTGGCCTCAACCAAGTCGCCATCACCATACCCAGCGGTAAGACGATGCGTGCGGCTTATGGGCTGCTGCGTGGTCGCCTGCCGAAGAGCAAGAGTCCACTTTTCGTCGTCGATAGCTTCAGCCTTGTCCGCTATACGGGTGCTACCCCCGAGCCTACACCCACTCCAGCCGACGAGCCTCAGGCTGAGGAGCCCGCTACGGAGCTCTCTGGCGATGACTCCGCTACGGCGCTCTAACCACTCCCCATGTCCCGATCTCCTCGGCCTCGCTATGCCAGTCACCACCTGCGCCTTGGGCGCTGGGTCGCTCGCTCGGTCCTCATCGAGGAGCACACGCCAGGGAGCTTCATCTTAGCTCCCTTCGTAGGCGAAGGAGAGCGCACGATATTCCTTTCGGGTACCATACATCTCATTTCCCCCACCTGCCCCTTGAGTGAAGGGACCCCTCTTGAGGCCGAGAGCCTCACCCTCCTACAGCAGGAGCTCGACAGCCACACGGGCTGGACGCTCCAGCTCCCATCTGACGATGGGCGGTAGTCACATCAGCATCCACACAACAAGCATATCACCATAGCACTATGTCACACGAATCAGTACGCGTTCGCTTTGCTCCCAGCCCTACGGGAGCGCTGCATATCGGCGGTGTCCGCACAGCTCTCTATAACTATCTCTTCGCGAAGGCTCACGGCGGTGAGCTCCTTCTGCGTATTGAGGATACAGATAGCCAGCGCTTCGTCCCAGGGGCGGAGGCTTATATCATTGAGGCCCTCGAGTGGCTCGGTATCCGCTTCGACGAAGGCGTGAGCTATGGTGGGGACTGCGGCCCCTATCGTCAGAGCGAGCGCCGCGATATCTACCGCAAGTACGTCCAGCAGCTCCTTGATGCAGGCAAGGCTTATATTGCCTTCGACACGCCCGAGGAACTGGAGGAGAAGCGTAAGACGGTAGCGAACTTCCAGTACGACGCTACGACCCGCACCTCGATGCGCAATTCGCTCGTCCTGCCACGTGAGGAGGTCGATGCCCTCATCGCAGGTGGTGCGCAGTATGTCGTCCGCTTCCTCGTCACGCCCGACGTAGAGGTAGAGGTCGACGATATGATCCGTGGTCGCGTGACCTTCAATAGCTCCGTCCTCGATGACAAGGTGCTCTACAAGAGTGCTGACGACCTGCCTACCTATCATCTGGCGAACATCGTCGACGACCATCTGATGCGCATCACCCACGTCATCCGTGGCGAAGAGTGGCTGCCCAGCGCACCGCTACACGTGCTTCTCTACGAAGCCTTCGGCTGGCGTGACACGATGCCCCGCTTCGCTCACTTGGCACTCCTCCTCAAGCCCGAGGGTAACGGTAAGCTCAGCAAGCGTGACGGCGATCGCCTCGGCTTCCCTGTCTTCCCCCTACGCTGGGTCGATCCCAAGACGGGTGAGGTGTCCTCTGGCTACCGCGAGAGCGGTTACCTCCCCGAGGCTGTCGTGAACTTCGTCGCACTCCTCGGCTGGAACCCCGGTAATGATCACGAGGAAGTCATGAGCATGGAAGAGCTGATCCGCTACTTCCGTATCGAGAAGTGCAGCAAGGCTGGCGCTAAGTTCGACTACGAGAAGTGCAAGTGGTTCAACCATCATTATATCCAGACCTCCAGCAATGAGCGTCTGGCTGCCCTCCTGCGCCCCAGCCTCGAGGCTGCAGGTATCACCTTTGATGCAGACTATGTAGCTCGCGCCATCGCCCTGACGAAGGAGCGTGCTCAGACGCTCCCCGAGCTTGAGGAGCAGATCGCTTACTTCTTCACCGCCCCCACGGCTTACGATGAGAAGACGGTGAAGAAGCGCTGGAAGGAAGACAGCGCAGCCCAGCTCACCGAGCTCGCTGCACTCCTCGCTACCCAGCCTGAAGATCTCCCCAGCGAAGCGACCGAAGAGGTCGTCAAGGCTTGGATCGAGGAGAAGGGCTACGGCCTCGGTGCGGTGATGAACTGCTTCCGTCTGGCACTCGTCGGTGCTGCTAAGGGTCCCCACCTCTTTGATATCACCGCACTGCTCGGCCGTGGAGAGACCCTCCAGCGTCTGCAGCGTGCTATCGAAGTCCTGGGCTAAGCGGGTCGTACCCACTGCATGAATCCACTCTATAGCATAGCTGGCATAGCGGCCTCGGCACTGCTCCATCTGGTGGCCCCCTTCCATCGGAAGGCTCGTCTCATCATCGAGGGGCGTCGGGAGACACCTCAGCGCCTCAAGGGGCTGACGGCGGATCGCCCCGTAGTGTGGTTCCACGCCTCATCGCTGGGAGAGTTCGAGCAAGGCCGTCCGCTCATGGAAGCGTGGCGCAAGGCGCACCCCGCGTATCAGATCCTGCTCTCCTTCTTCAGCCCCTCGGGCTATGAGGTGCGTCGGGACTATGCTGGGGCAGATGTCGTGGTCTACTTGCCTTCGGATCGCTCCTCATCGGTACGTCGCTTCCTTGATCTGGCGCACCCTGCGGTAGCTATCTTCATCAAGTACGACTTCTGGCCTACGATGCTCAGCGAGCTGGCTACGCGCTCTATCCCTACCTACCTCGTCTCGGCGATCTTCCGCCCCGACCAGCTCTTCTTCCGTAGCTACGGAGGCTGGTACCTGCGCCTGCTGCACCTCTTCCGCCGTCTCTACGTGCAGGATGAGGCTTCGCGTACGCTTCTTCTGGAGCATGGTGTCGAGTCGGTCAAGGTCACAGGGGATACGCGCTTCGACCGTGTCGAGGAGATCGCCCGTGCAGCGAAGGATATTCCTGCGGTAGCGGAGCTCTCTCGTGGACGTCGACTCTTGGTCGTCGGTAGCTCGTGGCCCGAGGACGAAGCTATCCTCTTGCCTTACTTCAATGAGGAAGCTCCCGAGGACTTTGCCTTGGTCTTGGCACCGCATGAGATCCACGAGGAGCACCTGAGAGCTATCGAGTCGGAGCTCAAGCGCCCGTCCATTCGCCTCTCCGAGTATGACGAAGCAAAGGGGCTACCTGAGGGCACAGCCTGCATTATTATCGACTGCTTCGGCCTGCTCTCCTCCGTCTACCGCTACGGCACGTGGGCTTATGTAGGCGGTGGCTTCGGCAAGAGCGTGCACAATACGCTCGAGGCTGCGGTATATGGTATCCCCGTCTTCTTCGGCCCAGAGATCCACAAGCACCGTGAGGTGCGCGAGCTTGTGCGCCGCTCTTCAGGCTTCATCTTGCACGATCGGGCGGAGCTCTCGCAGCTCCTCCAGCGCTTCTCCTCGGAGGAAGAGTGCAAGGCCCTTGAGGCACGTACCCGTGCTTACTTCAGAGAGGAGTGCGGTGCTACGGCAGCCATCCTCGGCGATATCCTCCCCAGCGAATAAGCCCTATACATATATACAAGTAGCGCCCCCGAAGGTCATCCTTCGGGGGCGCCGCTTTTTGGTGGTGGAAAGAGAAGCTAACTGATGGGGAGATTGGTAGAGGTAGAAGGGTAGCCTTGCGCAATGGTCTCAATAGGTATATGGATGCGTAGGGTAGAGCTATATAGGATGGCGAAGAATGCTATATAGCTTTGTGAAGTGACCTATATATAGGTTGTTGCTCCGCATAAGGATAAAAGTTACGGACAAGTGGTAGATAAGTTTGGACTACGTACGTGGCTCTAATATCTACGTACGTGGATATTTGGATTTGCGTGCCTGGTCTTTAAGACTACGTGCGAAGACACAGAAATTCCACTACGTGAAGGTGCTTTTTTCTTCACGAGAAGGACGCTTTTCCCTCCGCTGGATAAGAGGAATACGCGCGATAAGGCGAAGGGCTTGTGTATTACTTCGGAGAGGCATATCGGGGAGCTGGGCGCGCGATACCTTAGCACTCTAAATAGAAGGACAGGACTCGCGGCAGTAGTCTCATGATGTGCGAGAAGTGTGTACCTTTGTACTACTCTTATAGATGATAATGAAGTAACTATGGCTATGACAACGATAACAGCAGAGGCATTTGCAAAGAATGTGGAGCGCTATCTCAAGGAGGCGCTCCAGCGGGGGCTTCGTATCGTTACCTCTGAGGGGCAGATGCTCCATATAGGGCAAGCCGAAGCGCTGACTGAAAACGGCTTGACTCCTCATGAAGAAGAGATGCTACAGCGAAGCATCGAGGCTGGCGAAGAGGATTTGCGTGCGGGGCGCTATACGTCCGTCCGTACGCCCGAGGAGTTGCAGGCTTTCTTGGATACCCTTTAGCGATGTACGAAGTCCTCTATACAGACAAGGCGACGGAGGGCATCCGACGGCTCAAGCGACACGAGCCTCAGGCGTATAAGAAGCTCTTGACCCTGCTGGTAGAGCTGCAGGAGCATCCTCTGACGGGGACGGGGCAGGTCGAGCCTCTCAAAGGGAACTTAGCTGGCTACTGGAGTCGGCGCATCAGTAGGCGACATCGCCTGATCTACCGTGTAGAGGAAGTCTGTATACAGGTCATAGTGGTCAATACGTATGACCACGATTATAGTGGAGAGTAGCTACTCTCTTGACTCTATAGTAAGGGGTATCCCGTCATCGGGATACCCCTTTGTTTTTGCAACTCGCTCGGAGGGGTGGATGCAACCAGTAGTGGTTACTTTTCCGTCCTCGTATTGCTCTGTGCCACAGCCCTGCGGAAGAGACTCTCTGAGGAGGTGAAGAATGCCCCCGCGGGAGGGGTAAATGCGGCATGAAATGCAAGGATATTGGTGCTTTCCTTTACCTCTGCGTAGAGTGCTTAGGTGGGAGCTTGTGCCACAGAATCGTGGGGAAATGTGGCAATCTGTAGGGGTTGGGGTAGGGTAGAGCGTCTAAATATGGTGCGAGTGCTATCCTTTTGTCACGGCTCTGAAAGGCAATTATTTTAGAAAATATCAGCGCGAGGGAATTTCAGTATTTTCGGCAGGTCGCCTGCCGTGAATTTAATTTAGTCTGAGTCTTGGTGCGTATAAGGGAAATCCATACATTTGACAACGATAGAGCACGCCAACCGAAGGCGTAGCATTGCGAGCCCAATGTACCATGGAGTGGTCTCGCAGTATGAGCTACCCTTGACCTCTACTCTGTCACCGGACACCATCACGATTAAACGATACTGAATGAAGAAATAGCTACACGATACCATGGGAGGAGTGCACCTCTCAGCTGATCCGAGCACCCAGCTCTGTGCCCTGCCTTCGCCCACATCGCCATGCATACACGCTAATCACTTACACAAACAAACTACACACTGCTTATGAACAATCAAAGAGTACTTCGATTGGGCATGGGCTGGATCCGATTAGGACTATTGATGATAGGCCTGGTCATTGGCTTAGGGGGCGACCTCTTAGCCCAGGGTACAGCTCAGACCATCCGAGGCAAGGTCCTCGACGAAAGCGGAGATCCCCTACCTATGGCCTCCGTCTTAGTCGTTGGGACGAAGGTGGGTGTCACGACCAACACCAAGGGTGACTTCACCATCAAGCTCCCTGCTGGCAAGAGCCAGCTCCTCATCCGCTTCGTGAGCTACAAGAGCCAGACCGTCACGGCTAAGGACGGCATGGTCGTCAAGCTCCAGCCCGAAGCCACCACCCTCGATAATATTGTCGTCACGGGTATGGTCGCCACCGACAAGCGCCTCTTCACGGGGGCGAGCGACAAGCTCAAGGCCGACAAGGTGAAGATGGCCGGTATGGCTGACATAAGCCGCGGTCTCGAAGGGAAGTCCGCAGGGGTCTCCGTGCAGAACCTCTCAGGGACCTTCGGTACAGCTCCTAAGATCCGCGTGCGTGGGGCGACCTCGATCATGGGTTCGTCCAAGCCCCTCTGGGTCGTCGACGGGGTCATCCAGGAGGATGTCGTAGACGTCGGCGCTGATGACCTCAGCTCAGGGGACGCTACGACGCTCCTCAGCTCGGCTATCGCAGGCCTCAATGCCGACGATATCGAGAGCTTCCAGATCCTCAAGGACGGCTCGGCAACGTCCATCTACGGGGCAAAGGCTATGGCAGGGGTCATCGTCATCACGACGAAGAAGGGTCGCTCGGGTAGCAGCTCCTTCTCCTATACGGGGGAGTTCACCTCGCGCTTTGTGCCCAGCTACCGCGACTACAATATCATGAACTCGCAGGACCAGATGGAGGTCTACAACGAGATGGAGCGTAAGGGCTGGCTGAACTTCGCCCGCGTCTACAACTACAGCTCCTCAGGTATCTACGGGAAGATGTACCACCTGACGCACGACTACAACCCCACGACGGGGGTCTTCGGGCTGCAGAACACGCCCGAGGCTCGTGCTAACTACCTTCGCGATGCAGAGATGCGCAATACCAACTGGTTCAGCGAACTCTTCTCTCCCTCCCTCATTCAGAATCACTCACTGAGCTTCTCAGGGGGGACGAAGAACCTCCAGACCTATGTATCCGTCTCGGCTATGCTCGACCCAGGATGGATGCGTGCCAGCAACGTACGCCGCTACACGGGGAACCTCAACGCTACCTATACCTTCTCACCCAAGCTCTCGGTATCTGCCCTGATCAACCTCTCCTCACGCATGCAGCGTGCTCCCGGTACGGTCACTCAGGATGCTAACGCCACTACTGGTGAGGTGTCACGTGGCTTCGACATCAACCCCTTCTCCTACGCACTCAATACGAGCCGCACGCTCGACCCCAATGAGTTCTATACCCGTGACTACGCTCCCTTCAATATCAAGCACGAGCTCGACAACAACTACATCGACCTCGGTGTGAAGGATATTAAGCTCCAGCTCGAGCTGAAGTGGAAGCCTATCAAGGGGCTGACTCTCGCCCTGCTCGGTGCCTACAAGGACTCGGGTACGACGATGGAGAGCATCGTCACGGAGTATGCTAACCGCGCACTCGCTTTCCGCGCTATGCAGGACGCTACCGTACGCAATGGCAACCAGTACCTCTGGAAGGATCAGGACAAGCCCAACTCACTGCCTGAGACCATCCTCCCTGCAGGGGGCTTCTACAATACGCAGACGCGCACCATGGAGAGCTATGACTTCCGTGCCTCTGCTACGTACAATACGACGCTCAACAACGACCACATCATCAATACCTACCTCGGCTCCGAAGTCAACTCACAGGACCGCGTCTCACGCTGGATGGACGGCTGGGGTATGCAGTACGACAGTGGCCTGACGCCCTTCTGGGACTACCGCGCCTTCAAGCGCCTCACGGAGAAGAACTGGGATTACTACGGCCTGTCGAAGAGCTTCGGCCGCTCGGTCGCCTTCTTCGCCAACGCCACCTACTCCTACAAGGGCCGCTATACGATCACGGGTACGACCCGCTACGAAGGGACGAATAGACTCGGTCGCACGCGCAAGGCTCGCTGGCTCCCCACCTGGAATATCTCGGGTGCATGGAATGCTCACAGCGAAGACTTCTTCGAGAAGCAGCACCTCCTCTCGCACCTGACGCTCAAGGGCTCATACTCTCTCGTAGGGGTTGCCCCCAGCTGGGTCACCAACTCCCGCGCCATCATCTATAGCCGCGCGGCCTGGAGACCCTCGGCTGGGCAGTCGGAGAACCGTAACTACATCGGTAGCTTCGAGAACGAAGACCTCACCTATGAGAAGAAGCATGAGCTGAACTTCGGTGTCGATATGGGTATGCTGAAGAACCGCCTCAACATCGCTGCAGACATCTACTGGCGTAACAACTTCGACCTCATCGGTGCTGCCTATACCATCGGGGGGACTCGCTGGGGCAACGTCGCTTCGATGAAGAGCCACGGCTTTGAGCTCTCCGTCTCGACGAAGAATATCCAGTCGAAGGACTTTAGCTGGACGACGGACTTCATCTTCGGCTCGACCTTCAATAAGGTCACTGAGCTTGATACGAAGCGCAACATGTTCAACTTCCTCACCGGTAACGGCTTCGCTCGTCAGGGCTATCCCGTACGTTCGCTCTTCTCGATCCCCTTCACAGGGCTCGATGATGAGGGCTTCCCCACCTTCATGGTCAATGGGAAGCAGGTCACGCGTCGCAACTATCGTGATATCAACTTCCAGCAGGTCGATGATCTGGACTTCCTCAAGTACGAGGGTTCGTCAGAGCCTACCTATAATGGTAGCTTCGGGAATATCTTCACGTTCAAGAACTTCAAGCTGAACGTTTTCATCACCTACTCGGGTGGTAACAAGCTCCGCCTGGATCCCTCCTTCTATGCTTCCTATTCCGACCTCTGGGCTACGCCTAAGGAATACCGCAATCGCTGGACGACCCTCGGAGATGAGCGTAAGACGGATATCCCTGTCATCGCCTCGGTGCGCGACCACTACAGCTACTCCAACCTCGGTACGGGCTATGCAGCCTACAACTACTCTACGGCTCGTGTCGCTGATGGTAGCTTCGTCCGCCTCAAGGAGGTCTCACTGACCTATACGCTGCCTACGCCTCTCGTCAAGCGCCTGGGCTTCCTCAAGAGTGCTTCCTTCAAGGTGCAGGCCACGAACCTCGCTCTGCTGTACGCCGACAAGAAGCTCTATGGCCAAGACCCTGAGTTCTTCCGCTCGGGTGGGGTAGCTACCCCGCTGCCTAAGCAGGTCACGGCTACGGTGCACATTGGCTTCTAATCACGCAATAGGATCATGTACACTATGAAACGACTATATAGAATGGCTGGCCTCTGCCTCCTGGCAGGCGCCCTCGGTAGCTGCAATCGCTACCTAGATACCATGCCCGATACCCGTACAGAGCTCAACCGCGCTGACAAGATCGAGCGCCTCCTCGTCTCGGCTTATCCGACGCTCCTACCTATGGGCTTCACGGAGAACCGTACCGACAACGTCGAGGACAACGGCCGCCTCTTCGAGGATAATCATATTGGCAATCACGAAGCCTTCTTCTGGGAGCCCTCCAGTGGGACGGCTTGGGATGATGAGACGAACTTCTGGAGTACCTGCTACAGCATGGTCGGTACTGCCAACCAAGCTCTGAAGTCCATCGAAGAGCTCGGCAACCCCAAGGAGCTGGAGTCTGCCCGCGGTGAAGCGCTCCTCTGCCGTGCCTATACCAACTTCATTTGGGTCAATGTCTTCGGTCAGGCCTACAACGGTCGTACCAGCGACAAGGATCTCGGTATCCCTTACTTCACGAAGCCCGAGACGAAGCTCGAGCGTGCCGTACCCCGCCTCTCTGTCGCGAAGGTCTACGAGCTCATCGCTAAGGACATCGAGGAGGGTATTCCCTTGATCAATGACGACCGCTACAGCAAGCCTATCTTCCACTTCACGACGCGAGCAGCGAAGGCCTTCGCTACACAGTTCTACCTCTACTACGAGAAGTGGGACAAGGCCAAGCAGTATGCTGACGAAGTGCTCGGTACTGGTGCCGTCTCCAATCTGCGTGACATGTCGAAGTACGACAAGCTGACCAACGCCGATGAGATCTGCCATGCCTATATCCGCGATGACGAGCCTGCTAACCTCATGCTCATCGTCACGCGCTCACTCTGGGTCCGTGCGCTGACGTCCTACCGCTACGCTCACAACGGGCACGTAGCTTCGACGCAGACCTATCGTAGCCCAGGCCCATGGGGACGCTACTTCCCCGTCTACGACCGCCTCTTCGGCTCGAACAATGGTGCACTCTACTATCCCAAGTATCGCGAGCTCTTCGAGATCACCGACGTCGTAGCTCGCACGGGGCAGCCCCACGTCGTGGCGTTCCCCTTCACGGTGGACCGCGTCCTCTTGTGGAGAGCTGAGGCCCGCGTGATGCTCTCTGACTTCGACGGTGCTGCTAGCGACCTCTCCGCTTGGTACGTCTCTAAGAAGGGGCAGGCCGCTACGGCTCAGCAGATCTCCGACTACTACAACGTCGTCATCAATCCCACCGATCCCGACGATGTACGCGAGGCGATGATCCGCAAGCAGGAGACGGTCTCCAAGCCCCTGCATCCGAAGTTCGACATCGCTCCAGGTATGCAGACGAATATGATGCACGCCGTGCTCCACGCTCGCCGTATCCTCAGCATGCACGATGGTACGCGCTGGGATGATATCAAGCGCTACGGCATCGAGATCACCCACAAGCTCTACACGGGCGAGACGATGACGCTCAAGACGGACGACCATCGCCGTGCCCTCCAGATCCCTGCCAGCATCCGCTCGGTAGGCGTAGAGCCCAACCCTGGGTATTAGACACGACCCCCCTTATCAGATCAGACACTATGTATCTACATAAGATCAAGCTCTCCCTCTGTGCAGCCCTCCTCGTGGCTACACTCGGTGGGTGTAAGGATAGCGACCAGCCCGACCCCTCTCGTCACGTCTCTAAGGCAGAGGCCAAGGAGATGACGAGCTTCGACCGCTGGCTCAAAGAGAACTATACCGACGCATACAACGTCAGCTATATCTATACCCTGGATGATATCGAGGCCGACCGCTCACGCAACCTCGCGCCGGCCAAGCTCGAGAACAGCATGAAGCTCGCTAAGATCATCCAGCATGCATGGTATGGCGCCTATGACGAAGCTACGGGTCGCCTTGACTTCATGCGCAAGGCCTCGCCCCGTCAGCTCTTCATCGTCGGCTCCGCTTCGTGGAACGGCGATGGCACCATCACTCTCGGTACGGCCGAAGGTGGGCTGAAGGTCACGCTCTATCAGGCGAACTGGCTCAACGTCAACGACCCTCAGTGGCTCAATACGACCTTCTTCCAGGTCATGCACCATGAGTTCAGCCACATCCTGCACCAGAATAAGATCTGGCCTACGACGGAGTACGACGCCATCTCTGAGGGCTATGCTCCCACCTCGTGGTTCAACCGCCGTAGCCTTAGCGACTACGCGCCTCTGGGCTTCATCACGGCTTACGCCAGCAGTCAGCCCCGCGAGGATATCGCTGAGATGACGGCTTGCTACATCACTTACCCCAAGAGTCAGTGGGATGCGGTGATGAATGCCGCTGGTGACGAAGGTCGTGCGAAGCTCAATAAGAAGATGGACATCATCAAGAAGTACATGAAGGGTACGTGGGGTATCGACATGGATCAGCTCCGTGCTATCGCCCAGCGCCGTCTTGAGGAGGTGGTCCGTCTGCCTCTCATTGAGAGCTCTTGGCAGGAGCTCCTCGGCTCTTCACTCCGTGGGATGCCACAGGCTGCCCGCATGCTCGCTGGCTACGAAGCTGCTCGTGACGCTGTCGTCGAGGAGCTGATGCGCCATCCGAAGTTCCTCGAGCTACAGGAGGGTGAGCATGCTGACCACGCTAAGTGCCAGGTCATCACCCAGTACTTCCACTAATGTCAGACCCCCTAATTCATAGACTACGATGAATAAGAATATAGCGATAGGGCGGGCTGTCCTGCAGGGTGCCCGTCTTGGTCTCCTCGCTGCTGCGGGCCTTGTCCTCGGGGTACTTCCCTCATGCCGTCAGGAGCCTGATGCGATCTTCGACAAGTCTTCTTCGGAGCGTGTCGATGCCCTCACGACGGAGCTACAGCAGATCCTCACAGCCTCCTCCACGGGCTGGGTGCTGGAGTATTATCCTCACACCCAGCTCCTCTATGGGGGCTATCCTGTGACGATGACCTTCGGCGCTAAGAACGAAGTGCTCATGGCTTCGGATGCTCCTGTGAAGGGGCACTCTACGACAGAGGTCAAGAGCAACTACCATCTGAAGTCCGACAAGATGGTCTCGCTGAGCTTCGATACGTATAGCTCACCTCTGCACCTCTTCTCTGACCCGGATAAGTCCTACGGGGCTGGCGAAGGGAAGAGCTTCGAGGGCGACTATGAGTTCACCTTCGTTCGCTCGGTCTCGCCCGATACGCTCTACTTGAAGGGCCGTAAGACGGGCGTCATCATGCGTATGTTCCGCCCTAAGGTAGCCGCTAAGGAATACCTGGCGAAGGTCCTCGACCTGAAGTCTCGTGCCTATACCTCGGAGAGTATGTACCAGCAGCACCTCTACGGGCTGACGGGTAAGCTCGGAGGTAAGGCCGTCGTCGCCTACCTCAATAATGAAGGGTACAACATCCTCACGATCGAGGATGCTGAGACGGGCAAGAAGACTGAGGTTCCCTATGTCTATACGCCTGATGGCCTGCAGTTCCACAAGGAGTACAACGGAGTCTCCACGCTGCTGTGGAAGGATGCAGATAAGAGCTACAACACCCCTGCGGGTGAGAAGCTCACGGCACGTACCGACCCCGACTACGCTGGCTTCGCTCACTATCTCGGTGAGTATGACCTGATGTGCACGGGCTGGACGGCGCCTCGCACCGTCACCTTCTCGCAGGCTGCACGCAACCTCTATCGTATCACGGGTATGGCGCCCAACCTCACGATCTACGCTACCTACGACGCTGCTAAGGATCGCTTTGAGATCAAGACGCAGAAGCTCGAGAATACAGGCGGTGCCTTCCTCGCTGTGTGGGCTGCTCCTAATGGTACCAACCTCTCGTGGGGCACAGGCTTCGGTATGTATAGCAAGCTCGATGAGACCTATACTACGGGCAAGCGCTATAAGCTGGTCGATAATGGTGTCTGGGGTACATTCACAGCAGGCTCCTATATCCTTTGGAAGCCCGGTGGTGGCGAATACAAGTCCTTCGGTGACTCTCGCTTCACTTCGCCCGTATTCACTAAGAAATAAGTAAGAGATATGAAGATCATACATCGCTCGCTCGGGGCGCTCCTCTTGGCTTCGCTTACGCTCCTCGTAGGCGTCAGCTCCTGCCGCAAGGACGACCCTGCTACGAAGACCGAGCACACGCTACGTGTCCTCTCCTCAGATCACAACTTCACGGCTGCTGGTGGGACGGGGACGATCACGCTTGCCGAAGGGGGCTTTACTGCGAAGTCGGAGGCCAGCTGGATCACCCTTGGCGCTACCGAGGGTACGAAGGTTTCCTTCACCGTCGCACCCTTCACTGAGCCCACGACTCGTACGGGCCTCATCATCCTCACGCGAGGCGACGAGACTAAGCAGGTAGCCATCTCCCAGCTCGGTGCCTACAGCTACGTCTCCGATCTGGAGTCGGCCTACACCATCGAGCGTAAGGGGGGCACCATCGAGCTCACACTCGTCGGGGACATCCGTCCCAGTGCGGTCAAGATCGAGGGGCTGCCTGAATGGGCGTCCTTCAAGGTCGAGGGTAAGAAGCTCCTCCTCACAGTCGAGAGCACAAACGTCTTCCAGCGCGAGGCTAACCTCACGCTGAAGCTGAGTGAGCTCTACAGTAAAAGCTTCCGCCTGATACAGTCTTATGGTCCGCTCGGCTACGATGCGGTGCTCGGCGACTATACGCTGACCTATATCTCCACCTATAAGGGTGAGACGAAGACAGCGGATGTCAAGCTCATTGCAGACCAAGCTAAGAAGGCCTTCATCCTGCAGGGTCTGGCTGCTGATATCCCAGTAGCCTTCGAAGAGAAGACGAATACGCTGACCATCAAGCCTCAGGAGCTCGCGAAGCCTCAGGGCGTGACGGCATCGCTCATTCTCGCTTCGTATGCTGGCTGGTTCCCTGGTGCTGATGGAAAGGCTACGGGCGACCTGACGTGGGGAGCTGACTACACCTACTCCGCTACGTGGGATGCCGTCTCTATCGAGCATCCCGTCTTCCCCTTCGTTCCTTCGGAGGCTGCGAAGAAAAGAGGACATCACGGCCTGCACTTCTTCCTCTTTGAGGGTGGTAACTATAAGAGTGCCTACTCGGGGACTACGGGGATTCACACGATCCTTGAGTTCTCGCTGACGAAGAAATAGCACACACGCACTCTTGCTCATTCCCCTGGCGGG
>NZ_ALKJ01000041.1:0-4960 GCF_000292995.1 Porphyromonas sp. oral taxon 279 str. F0450
GAGGCCACCAATCAGAGTAGCTTCCTCAAGTTCAACAACCAAGACGGGCTGCTGAAGAACTTCATGAAGAACTTCCTCAAGCAGTTCAACGACCCGACTCGCTTCGGACTCTACAAAGTCCTTGCAAGCAACGTCGAGCAAGGCGTAGAGAGCCTTCGCTCCTCCTTGCAGAATCGGCGCCACCCCGCCTCCGAAGAGCTCCTCAAAGCACAGCAAGTGTCCTTCGAAGACTTCCTTCCCATGCAGAAGCGCGCTACCGCTATCGATCCCGAGAAGATCGACTGGCGTATGCTCGAGGATCTCGGCCTCAGCCGCGAGAAACTCGAAGCCAGTGGAGCGCTCGAAAAGATGCTCTCCTGGCAGAAGAGCGACCTCCTACCCATCGCTGTACCCTACGGCAATAGCTCGATCTACACCGAGGCACGCCTAGCGTTCCGTACCGACGATGATGGCAACATCGGTCTTGCCGTTCATGCCATGCGCAAGGAGCCTCAGCTTGACTTCCCCTACATGGGCTACAAGTTCAGCCCCGAGGATAAGGCACAGCTCCTCAAGACGGGCAACCTAGGCAAGACCATCGAAGTCGTCACCAAGCAAGGAGAGCTCTTTGACGCCTACGTATCCATTGACCCACAGACCAACGAGCTCCTTGCCCTACGTGCTGATCGTGTATCCATCCCCAAGGAGATCAAAGGGGTGACGCTCTCTGACCAGCAGTACAAGGATCTCGTCGAAGGTAAGGCGGTCAAAGTAGAGGGCATGACCTCCAAGAACGGCAAGTCCTTCGACGCTACGCTTCAAGTCAATGCCGATAAGAAGGGCATCGAGTTCATCTTCGGCGACAGCAAGAGTCTCCGGGAGCGTCAGGAGCAGTCTCTCTCCCCAGGGCAAAGCCAGGGCGCTCCCCGCAAGCTCTGTGGACTTGAGCTGACCGAGAAGCAGCGCGAGGCTCTTGACTCGGGACGCACCCTCTACCTCAAGAACATGGTCGACAAGGAGGGTAAGCACTTCAACGCCTACGTCCGGATGGACAGGGAACAGAACCGTCCACGCTTCTTCAAGTACAACCCCGAGAAGAAGCAAGAGGTCGAAGCCGTAGCCGAAGGACACAAGACCCAGGTAGCAGTGAACAACGAAGGCAAAACCAACGAAGCGACCAAGCACCTCAAAGAGCCCCTCAAGTCTGAGCAAACAGAACCCACAGCCGATCAGAAGCAGAAGCAAGAGCGTAAGGCTCGTCGTGGACGTAAGCTCTAAGGATGACAGCAAAGACACAAGACCATGACGACCTGTATCATCGCAGAAAAGCCCTCTGTAGCTCGTGATATTGCCCGCATCGTCGGGGCTACACACCCACAAGACGGCTTCATCGAGGGCAAGGGCTACCTCGTCACTTGGGCATTCGGCCACCTCATCACCCTAGCCCTGCCCGAGCACTACGGACTCGGTACATACAAGGCCGATGAACTCCCCATCCTCCCTCAGCCCTTTCAGCTCATCGTTCGACAAATCCGCAAGGGGAAAGCCTTCGAAGACGACCCGACAGCCCTCAAACAGCTGAAGGTGATCCGCTCCTGCTTCGAGCGCGCCGAGCAGATCATCGTTGCTACCGATGCAGGAAGAGAAGGAGAGCTTATCTTCCGCTACATCTACACCTACCTTGCCTGCCGAAAGCCCTTCCAGCGGCTATGGATCTCCTCCCTCACCGACAAGGCGATTCAGGAGGGGCTCGCCAAGCTCAAACCAGGGGAGCAGTATGATGCACTCTACCAGGCAGGCAAAGCTCGTAGCGAGGCCGACTGGCTCGTCGGCATCAATGCCAGCCGAGCGCTCTCGATAGCTCGCCGTGGAGCCTATTCGCTGGGGCGCGTACAGACCCCGACACTTGCCCTGGTATGTCGTCGCTTCTTAGAGCACCAAGGCTTCTCATCCCGCCCCTACTGGAAGCTCCTTGCCACGATTGAGCAAGACGGCATCCTCCTCAAGGCGCTTTGTCAAGAGCACTTCGAGGAGAAGGATGCAGCACAAAGCGTCCTAAGCGAGCTAAGTAGTCAGCCTCATCTGATGGTCCTATCGGTCGATCGGAAGTGCACCGAGACCCCACCTCCGCTCCTCTTTGACCTCACCACGCTTCAGAAAGAGGCCAACCGCAAGCACGGCTTTTCGGCCGACAAGACCCTGTCGCTAGCCCAAGCGCTCTATGAGAAGAAGATCATAAGCTACCCCCGTACCGGGAGTCGCTACATCAGTGAAGATGTCTTCGAGACCATGCCTTCTCTACTCCATCAGCTTGGTGTCACGCTTGGCCAAGCGCTTAATCGACATGCTGTCGATGATCATCGAGTGACCGACCATCATGCCCTCCTCCCTACAGGTGAGTCCCCCGAGGGGCTATCCCCTGAGGAGGCGACGATCTATCAGATGATTCGCAGCCGCTTCATCGAAGCCTTCGCTCCCAACAGCGAAGAAGAGCGCATGCAGGCGGAGCTGAGCGACGGGACCTACCGCTACAGCTGGCGGGCTACCCGTAGACTGTCGCTAGGCTGGAGAGCTTATTCGCAAGACGGAGGAAAGGACAAAGCGGAGGCAACAGACGACGAGGACAAGCTCCTCGAACGACTCCCCACGCTCGCCGAAGGGGAGCGCTTACCCCTTCGTCACACTGAGATCACGGAGCATCAGACTAAGCCTAAGCCTTTGTTTACCGAAGCCTCCCTGCTCTCCGCCATGGAGTATGCTGGGCGGGAGCTGACCGATGCCGAGAGTCGCAAGGCGATTGCCGAGTGTGGGCTCGGGACACCCGCTACCCGCGCAAGCATCATCGAGACACTCATCCTACGCGAACTCATCTGTCGGGAAAAGAAGACGCTCCTCCCCACAGAGAAAGGGCTTTCCATCTATCAGCTCGTCAAGGACCAGGAACTAGCCAATGCCGAACTCACGGCTAACTGGGAGCTCTCCCTCTCAGCCATCGAAGCGGGGAAGGCTTCTGCCGAGGACTTCGCTCTCCGGATCAGAAGCTACACCACAGACATCTGTCACAAGCTCCTTGCCCTGCAGGCTAATGCTCCAGCCTATCCCTTCTATCGCTGTCCGCTCTGCGCCCAGGACTCCGTGGGCATCTTTGCCAAGATCATCAAGTGCCGCAACGAGGCGTGTGGCTTCCACTTCTTCCGAGAGATCTGCGGGGTAAAGCTCACAGAAGCACACATCAAGGAACTCCTTACCAGTAGACGGACCGGCCTTGTCAAAGGCTTTCAGAACAAGGCAGGCAAGAAGTTCAACGCCCATATCACCCTACGGGAAGACGGATCCACAGCCTTTGAATTCGCCTCCAAGGGTAGTCCTCAAAGGAGTCGCTAATCTTCCTCGGGAAAGTACCTTATCAATCGAGAAAAAGTGGCTAATCTTTTGCCCAAAAGATTAGCCAATTTTCGGTGGAACTTTAGTGACTTTTCGGACGACCTCTAGAATCCCCCCTCAGAAGCACAAACTCAGCTATGCCTTACAACAAGAAAGCCGTACTTGCGGCCAATACCCAAGCGATCCGTATCGTCCTTCGACTTGAGAAAGAGCAAAGGCTAGCCACCGAAGAAGAGCGGATCATCCTTGGCGCCTACCAAGGCTTCGGAGGACTCAAATGCGTACTGAATCGTACCGAACAGCCTGAGGATATTCGCTACTGGGCAAAGTCCGAGCAAGAGCTATTCAAGCCCACCTGCGTCTTGAAGCAGCTCATCTACCGAGAAGCTCCCGATGCTCTGATCGCCAAGCGCTACTGGGAGAGTATCAAGGCTAGTGTCTTGACCTCCTTCTATACCGACACGCGCATAGTCTCTGCCATCGCCACAGCCTTAGCTGAGACCGGTGTGGAGTTTCGCTCTTGTCTGGATCCATCATCTGGGATAGGAGCCTTTGCCGATACCTTTGCCCCTTATGTTCGCCGTGTTGATGCGCTCGAAAAGGACTTACTCACGGCTCGGATAGCCCAAGCACTCCATCCCCTTGGAGAGAGCAAAGTCACGGTTCGCCAAGCACCCTTCGAATCCCTCGGTGAGCTCGCTGAAGCGGACCGGTATGACCTCATCACAAGTAACATCCCCTTCGGTGACTTCATGGTCTATGATCGAGCCTACTCCAAAGGGAAGGATAGCATCAAGCGGGAAGCGACACGCACCATCCACAATTACTTCTTCATCAAGGGGCTGGAGAGCCTACGAGAGGGTGGTGTCCTGGCGTTCATCACGTCGCAGGGATTGCTTGACTCCCCCTACAACGAGATCTTCCGACGCTATCTGATGGAGCAGAGCCGACTCATCTCGGCCATTCGCCTACCCTCGGGTATGTTCTCAGAGCGCGCGGGGACCGAGGTCGGTAGCGACCTCATCGTCCTGCAAAAGCAAACGGGCAAGGGGATAACACCAGGCGAAGAAGAGCGCTTCGTACGCACCGCAGCCGTGCCCAGTGGCGATGGCTTCTCCATAGCCTTTACCCACAACTCGCTTTTTGAGGGCCCATGGGACGAGGTCCGCTCGCATACGATCGCGACCGAGCGAACCATGGGAACCAATCCCTACGGGAAAGCAGCCTGGGTATACCAATTCGATGGCGACATGGACGAGATGGCTGACAGCCTGCGGATACAGCTTACTCAAGATGTAGCGCAGCACTTCGACCGAAAGCTCTACAACACAGGAGTCGCAACGACTGAAGAAGAACGCCAAGCTGAAGCCGAGAAGAAGCTCCTTGCTCTCGGAGTGACCGTAGGATCCCCGCAAAAGGAGGCTCAGAAGAAAGACCAAGAGAGAGACGATGCCTTTAAGCTGATACCTAAATCTATCGAGAAGAGCCTCCCCCGGCTCTACACGACAGAGAAAGAACTCCTCGGTGATCGTACCGCCTATGCTCGCTACTTCTTCCCCGCTGGAGCTTACACCGCCTACCTCCTGGAGTACGACCC
>NZ_ALKJ01000042.1:0-10768 GCF_000292995.1 Porphyromonas sp. oral taxon 279 str. F0450
TACCGCTTTTCTTTCGTGTGGGCTTCGCCGTAAAAGGCGCTTAGAAGCCGCGAGTGATCATACCGCTACCGAAGCAGATACGGTGCTCGGTGTCGTAGAGCACGGCATATTGGCCTGGGGCAATGCCTTGGATAGGCTCTTCGCTCTCGATGAGGTAGCCCGAGGCGGGGTCGTAGCTGAGTCGCCCGCGTGTGAAGTCGGGTGTATGGCGCACCTTGAAGGTAATCTCCACCGACTCCTCACGGGAGAGGGGAGCATCTAGCCCTTGTACCTCGGCGGCGTACTGCCAAGGGTCGTGGCTGATGAAGTCGCAGGTCTCCATACCGATGTGCTCGCCGTATTGGTCGGCGGGGTCATAGCCCTGACTGACCAAGATAATATTGCGACGGATGTTCTTCTTCACGACGAACCAGGGGCCACCACTCAGCCCGAGGCCCTTGCGCTGACCGATGGTGTGGAACCAGTAGCCCTTGTGCTTGCCGAGGATCTTCCCCGTCTCACGCTCGATGATGAGCCCTTCCTTCTGCCCGAGGGCACGCTCGATGAACTCGTTGTAGTTCACCTTCCCGAGGAAGCAGATACCCTGACTGTCCTTGCGGTTAGCACTCAGCAGATGCGCCTCTTCGGCGATACGGCGTACCTCGCTCTTGAGGAGGTGACCGGTGGGGAAGAGGAGCTTGGAGACTTGGCGGAAGTTGATCTGCGCAAGGAAGTCCGTCTGGTCCTTCACGGGGTCGGGAGCCGTAGCCAGATAGAGCTGGTCGCCGACGAAGGTCGTCGTGGCGTAGTGCCCCGTAGCGATGAAGTCGAAGTCCTTGCCCCACTTCTCCTCGAAGCAGCCGAACTTGATGAGCTTATTGCACATCATGTCGGGGTTCGGGGTGAGTCCACGGCGCACGGTGTCGATGGTGTACTGGACGACGTTCGCCCAATACTCGTCGTGTAGCGAGACGACCTCAAGAGGGCAGTCATAGCGGTGTGCCAGATGGCGCACGATCTCCAGATCATCCTCCCACGAGCAGTCCGTGAAGCCCTTCTCCTCCATCCCGATCTGGATGTAGAAGAGGGTAGGGCGGTAGCCCGCCTCGGTGAGGAGGTGGACGACGACGGAGCTATCGACCCCCCCTGAGACGAGGACGGCGATGCGGGGCTCGGTGAGCCCACTTCGGCGGATGCGCTCCTGTAGGGGCGCTATGAGATCTTGCTTCTGCATACTACAAAGGTACGGCAATTCCCGTGCTCTTTGGCGGGGGTGGGCTCGTGTGTCCTCCTCAAGAGGCAGGGGCGTATCGGGAGCATATCATCAGGAGGGGTGGGGATGAAGCTCAAGCAGTCGGGCCTTCAAACAACTACTGCTCTGCACGCGTCCGACTATTGCTCCGTGCTCAATCTACTATTCGTTTGTACCTCGAATGAATAGTGGTACGGCGTGTCATCCACTACTCGTTTGCACTTCATACCACTATTGCTTTGGAAAGGCTCACCATATTAGGTTGTTGCTCCACGTAGGGATAAAAGTAGTGAACGAGTGGCAGATAAGTTTGGACTACGTACGTGGCTCTAATATCTACGTACGTGGATATTTGGATTTGCGTGCCTAGTCTTTAAGACTACGTACATAGACAGAGGAAAACCACTACGAGAAGGCGCTTTTTTCTTCACGAGAACGATGCTTTTCCCTCCGCTGGATAAGAGGAATACGCACGATAAGGCGAAGGGCTTGCGTATCTCTTTGGAGAGGCATATCGGGGAGCTGGGCGTGCGATACCTTAGCACTCGAAATAGAGGACAGGACTCTCAGCAATAGTCTCCTCTTATATTGCTCGCATCACGCTCCCACATATTATCAAGCTAAGAGTCCCTATTGAAGCAGTCACTCTGTGGGAGCTACACATCTCCCTTTCACGCGTCATAATGCCCGATTTTGGAAGGGTTAAGGGCCGTATAAGGGTCGTTAAATACGGCACTTTGCCTGAGAGGGGTACATATAGGTAGGTAGAGGCGGGCAATAAATACCAACAAAAGGGGAGGATAATAGGCCACTGTTTGCCCTAATTTTGCAACGCCAATAGTACACATTCGATCTCTAACTTAGCCGATAGCGAATGAATCAAACCTCTACCTCCTGATAAGAGCTGTAAGCCACAGCCATATCTCTGACTACCATCTCATAGGTGAGCGAGCCACATGCCCGCACCATGAAGCGGCCTCACGGCCTTGAGGAGCTCGCCCTCACCGACCTCCTTCCTATTATCCAACCCTCCTAAGACAGGAGTGAATACACACCACTCCGCCCTCCCCACGACTATGTGGAAAGCAAACTGTAAACACTACACTATGGGCTCGGTGCGCCTTGGCCTCTTCGGTCTCGTACTCACCTCCGCCCTTGCCCTCGCGCCCCATCCCCTCGGGGCTACTACTACCGAGGAGCTCGCCCCCGCAGAGCAAAGTGCGCGGGAGCAACTCACGATCACCATCCTCGACCAAGCCACACGCCAGCCCATCATCGGGGCGGTCATCCGCTGTGCTACGGCGGTGAGTCCTACGATGACGGACAAGGCGGGGCATGCCACCCTGCGCTTCCGCTCCGCTCCCACGAGTATCCATGTGGATATCTCTTGTGTGGGCTATCAGCGCCTCTCACGTACGGTCGCTGTCCCCGCCTCGCGCAGCATCACCCTGCAGATGCAGGAGGATGCGCAGGTCATCTCGAAGGTCGAGGTCACCGCGCAGAAGCGTCATACCTCTAACCTCCAGCAGACGGCGACCATCGACCGTAAGACTATCGAGCGAGGGGGCGCTACTTCGCTCGCCAAGCTGCTGGAGACCGTCCCTGGCGTCAGCTCGATTAGCTCGGGTAGCACCATCGCTAAGCCCGTGATCCAGGGGATGCACAGTAGCCGTATCCTGCTGATGAATAATGGTGTCCGTCTGGAGAGCCAGAGCTGGGGCGCCGACCATGCCCCCGAGCTGGACTATACGGGCTCGAGTATGGTAGAGGTCGTCAAGGGTGCCGAGTGTATCCGCTACGGCTTCGGTGCTATGGGGGGCGTCGTCCTTCTGAATGACGCACCGCTACCCTTCGGCAAGGAGAAGATCGAGGTCCATGGCAAGGCGAACATCGGCTATGATACCAATGCACGAGGTGTCAGCGGTTCGGCAAGCCTCGAAGCGGGCTACGGCAAGTGGGGGCTTCGCCTGCACGGGATGTACACCAAGGGGGGCGACTACAGCACCGCCGACTATATCCTCAACAACACGGGCTACAATACCATCAGCCTCTCGGGAGCGCTCGGCTACCA
The DNA here is from genome assembly GCF_000292995.1 of Porphyromonas sp. oral taxon 279 str. F0450. Classification (NCBI taxonomy): domain Bacteria; kingdom Pseudomonadati; phylum Bacteroidota; class Bacteroidia; order Bacteroidales; family Porphyromonadaceae; genus Porphyromonas; species Porphyromonas sp. oral taxon 279. The sequence goes on from NZ_ALKJ01000042.1 coordinate 3,303, forward strand.
CGCCTCACGCGTGACGGCGACCGTCTACTCCAGCCTCTACTACCAGCGTAGCGGTATCTACTACGCCAGCAAGATCTCCGACCTTGATCAGCTCGTCAAGCGCTTTGAATATGGGCGCCCTGACTCATCGACCTTCCGCCCTTTCTCCTACGATATCAAGCCACCCTTCCAGCAGTCGCAGCACTTCACGCTCAAGGGTGAGGTGAAGTGGAATCTGAGCGATAACCACCGCATTGACTTCACGGCCTCGTTCCAAGAGAACCTCCGACAGGAGTTCGAGAATCGTAAGAAGGCCGACTGGAGCTGGATACCGATGCAGGACCTCATCCTCAAGACCTTCAAGGCGGATGTGCTCTGGCACGCCAAGTGGAATCGCTGGGGGATGACTACCGACGTCGGGACGTCGAATACCTACCAGACGAACTACAACTACCCTGGGACAAAGCAGCCTGCCTTCGTGCCGAACTTCGCTGCACTCTCGATGGGGGGCTACTTCCTCCACAAGGCTGAGCTGGGCAAGCTGCAGGCAGCACTCGGTATGCGCTATGACTTCCGTGTGATGTCAGTCAGCGGCTATACCAGTCTGAGTAACTATACCTACTACGACGACTTCAAGCTGTATAGCAACTTCACCACGAGCCTCGCCGCTCACTATGATATCAATCAGAACTGGGATGTGCGTGCTAATATCGGCTGGTCGTGGCGCCCACCCGATATCAACGAGCTCTACGCTATCGGGCTGCAAGACGGCTCCTATTGGGTCGAGGGGAATCGTAACCTCGCCAGCGAGCGTGGCTATAAGTCCGTCATCGGGGCACGCTACCGCAATAGCTGGATCTCTATCGAGCCCAGCGCCTTCTACCAGCGCATCAGTAGCTATATCTACGACCATATCGGCGCAGGGAAGGATCGCTTCCACAACCACCCCAGTGGGAAGTACCCGAAGTTCATCTACGACCAAGACGATGTCAATCTCTACGGGGGCGATATCGAGGCAACGGTGCACCCACTGCCTGGGCTCGCTGTCGTAGGGAAGGGCGAATGGATGTTCGCTCGCAATATCACGCGTCAGGACTGGCTGCCCTTCATGCCCTCCGACCGCTACGGCCTCTCGGGGACGTATGACTTCGACCTCACACGGGACAAGAAGTACCACGCGTCCGTCTCGCTCTCCAGTATCTATGTGACGAAGCAGCGTCGCTTCGACCCTGACAAGGACCTCGTCAGCGACTCGCCCGATCCTTACTTCCTGCTCAATGGTACGGCTGAGGTAGGCGTGCGCCTTCCCCACGACCGCTCCCTGCGCCTGATGCTCGTCGGGGACAATATCCTCAACGCCCTCTACAAGGAGTACACCGACCGCTTCCGCTACTACGCTCATGCCCGTGGCGCAAACTTCTCGCTGCGTGTGCTCTATAAGTTCTAATGACTGCGACTATGAAATCCATCATATCTCACTACCTCCTCCCCGCTCTCGGTGTAGCTTGCCTCCTCGGGAGCTGCTCCAATGAACGTGTAGACAACTTCTTCAAGAAGATCATCCAGGCTCCGCCCTCCGAGATCGAGCGCGATGTCAAGGGCCACGACCAGATCTATGCCGTGCATGCGATCCTGCGCATGGGCTATAAGGCGGGCCAGATCGGTGTCGGTGCGAATGCCGACGAGATGGTCGACGTCTACAATACCTATCATATAGCAGGCGAAGAGACCGTCATCCCCATCGTCCAGGAGATCGATATCGCCAAGGATGACAACGGGCAGATGACCGTGACGACGGAGCGTGATCACTTCGATGTCGTCGCCTCGGACAAGATCGTCTACGGCCTCGAACTGAAGTACTACGATCAGAACGGGATGCTCATCAACCACCAGTTCACGAACTTCCCCTATGTCAAGGGGAAGGACGGCTACAGCGAGCCCGACGAGGATAACTCCACGCTGATGATGCACCAGCACTTCTTCGGTGTCGGGCACTTTACCCTCAGCAAGGGCTCAAAGGATGAGGCTAAGACGCTCCAGCTCGCTTACCCCCGTACGCTGGCCGATGTGCCGCACTACATCGACCGCTATACCTTCATGGAGCGTGGGGGCAAGGCAGAGCCTGCGACGAAGTTCTCCGCATCGAATATCTACGTGCCCGATGGCTTCGAGCTGGGGCGCAATGCCGTGCCTTTTGACAACGAACTCGCGTGGCGCTCTATCGAGGTGACGGGGCGACCCGATGCCCTCCAGCCCTTCCGTGCCTCCAATGGTACGATGTACCGCCTCGTGCGCAGCATCGACAACCAGCGCCTCAATCAGCTCGTCCCCGAGATCTTCACCTATACCTACCGCGATACCGATCCCATCGAGGAGGAGCTGGGTAAGCTCTTTGACGAGTCATACAACGATGACTTCATCGACCCCGAGACGGAGGCTCCCCGTCAGCGCTATGGTGAGACGGTGGGTCTGCTGAAGCAGGAGCGTAGCCTCGATGCAGGGGCGCCGCTCGACCGACTGGGCTTCAAGGGAATCTTAAAGTTCCGTCAGGCGGGGATCTCCTTCCTCCTGCAGGTGCGTCTGTGTAATATCCTCACCAAGGGTCAGCAGCGCACGGGAGATGTCGCCAAGCCCGCGAAGTACACCAATGCCGCGAACCCCGATGGGGGCTACCTCTGGGACTTCAACCAGATCCAGCCTGGCTGGGATAGCTTCGACATTGACTACCCGCTGCCCGTGCGCATCATCGCCGATACGAAAGACGGCGAAGCGAAGTGCTACGAGGACGTCCGCCGCTTCTACCCCTCGGTACAGCGCTCCGAGCTCTGGCGTATGCTCTCCGACCCCGAAGCCTTCTTCTATCGCTATCGTCGCAATGTCGTCCTTATGTAATGCCCACTCCTCGCTATGAATACCTCTATAAGTAAGCACCTCAAGCGCGCCACTGTCCTTGGGCTCATCGCCTTCTCACTCAGTGCGTGCGATAAGTTCGTCTTTGGGGATATCCATCCCAACTACGACGACAACCCTCTCAATACAAAGACCATCCCCCACAGTGGTGCCGACCACTACGTCGATAGCATCTCGAAGATCAAGGTCACCGAAGCCCTTGCCAACCCCGATCCCGAGGGAGCGTTCAAGGACTGGGCGACGTGTCTGGTGATGTTCAAGGAAGGCCACTCCCACGGTGACGGTATGATGCACGGGAACTTCGTCTACCCGAATGCCCCCTGGAAGCAGGAGGAGTTCGTCATCATCCACAACAACGCTGGCTCTTGGCCCACCGTCGAGGTGCAGCGTCAGAGCACGGTGACCTACCTCGAGCAGTACGACAAGAAGCAGGGTCCCGACTACATCCGTATCATCGGTGGGCGCCTCAAGCGCTGGGGCCTCTGCCTCTATTTCTTCGATAAGAATGGCCGTCTGATGAATGATGATATCCTGGATCACTCCGACGAGTATCAGATCTTCTTCACGGTGAGCGATGTCGATGACAAGGGCCAGCCCTACGAGGTGACCGATACGCGCGGTACTTGGCAGGCTAAGTACGACGAGTACGATACCTGGCAGCCTGGCGGTACGATCGACCACACGCCTGTACCTTCGCCCTTCTTCGCGAATAAGACTACGTGGAAGGAGCGTGCCGATGCCACGCCGAAGATCTTCGAGTACACCTACCGTGACACGTGGATCCACGATGCGATGGGCGATGGTGCGCGCGAGCTCTTCAACCAGCGCCTCCTCCCTCCTCTCACGCGTAAGGAAGCAGACTGGGCTGTCGCTCCCTACGACCAAGACCGCGTCGGGCTGAAGGGTCACTTCAACTTCGATATTGATGCCGATGAGAATGACGACAAGCACAAGGACTGGCCGCTCGAGATCACACGCCGTACCGACCCCACGACGGGGAAGGGTGGGCGCTATACGCGTCCCTCATTCGTCCTGCCGAAGTTCTACCTCTCGGTGCGCGTCATGAAGTGCCCGAAGGGCAAGAAGGCGCTGATCCCGAAGGACCCTTATCTCGCACGCCACTCCACGTACGTCTTCCTCAGCAAGTTCATCTGCTCAGACTGGTACAACCCCGACGAGCCAAAGGACTACGGTGCTGACTCGCAGTGGAAGGATGTCCTGCGCTTCAACATCCCTATCAAGGTCTTCTGCAGTAGCTTCGACACCGACCCCACGGCCATTGACCCCAATGACCCCTACTACTATTACCTCGGCCGTGAGATCGGCCTCACAGCAGAGGAAGCTCTTGAGGCTTCGCAGAATGTCCAGACACATGGCATCGGTGGTGGCTCGGGCTTCGGCAACTGGTTCCTCTAATCTCCTCACAGCATTATATCCAGCTATGCGCACTTATATATATCGCTTCGCCTTGGCCGTGGTGCTCCTCTCGGGGCTGATGGCCTGTACTCGCAACGAAGCGCCCCAGCGTCGCTCGAACTCCCGATCCTCCGTCGACCACCTCATCATCAAGGAGGTCTTCTACATCGGGCACGTCATCACGAAGAGCTTCCCCGAAGAGTGGGGATACGCTCCCGTGAAGTCGTGGTATGAAGACGACCAGTACATCACGATCTTCAACCCCACCTCGGAGGTCAAGTACCTCGACGGCCTCGCACTCAGCACCACCGCCCTCGACCCTTCGGACGAGCGTACCTTCGCAGGGAAGGAGGACTTCCGCCGTAAGTATATCGGTGTCGAGACGATCTCTTACTTCCCTGGCAGTGGGAAGGAGCATCCGATCCAGCCAGGGCAGACGGTCGTCATCGCTAAGTATGCCATCGACCACGCCAAGGAATACTTCGTTCGTCTCAATAAGCAGGCCGATGATTATGGCGAAGAGCGCGAGGATCCCAAGCGCTACAAGGGCGTGGACTCCCTCATCGACCTGACGAAAGCCGACTGGGAGTGGACGCACAGTGACTACGACCGCCAGCATATGAATAACCCCAATGTCCCCGACCTCGTGCCCATCCTCACGGGCGTAGATAAGAAGGGTGCGAAGTACTCGGACTTCGGTATCAAGCAGATCTCTGGGCAGAACGGTATCGCCCTCATACAGCTCCCCTGGACGCCTGAGGACTTCCGCGAGAACTATCAGGATACCAAGGAGCGCCTCGGCTACCGCCATTATATCAATGTCACCAATAGCCTCTTCGCCGACTTCTACGCTATCGAGATCCCCTTCTCCAAGGCGCTGGACTGCATCACCGTCTGCCCCAAGCGACGCTACAAGATCAATCCCTATAAGAATACCTTCGATAAGGGCTACAATGCCGTCACGGAGGTCAGCGCGAAGAACCTCCCGAAGAGCGACTGGCAGAAGTACTCTGGCCTCGCACTGATCCGTAAGTGGGACGGGAAGAAGTTCGTCGACGACAACAATTCGACCAGTGACTTCACCGTCCAGCCCGCCTCTCTCGGCTTGAAGAAGCCCACGACATCGGAGAAGTAATCCTTCCTCCGAAGCACCGGCTTCCTCATCTACATTCTTTATGTCCTCGCCCCCTCGTGCTCTTTGAAGCCGTGGGGGCGAGGCCTTTTCTATGCCATCGCCCTAATTATTACGTACTTTTGCAGGTGAATTCATAAACGAATCAGATCATGTATTCTGTAGAAGATATAAGAGCCCAATTCCCTATACTCGCAGCGGAGGTCTATGGTAAGCCCCTCGTTTACCTCGACAATGCTGCGACCACTCAGAAGCCTCGCTGCGTCATTCAGGCCATTGAGGAGGCCTATTATTCGGCCAATGCCAACGTCCATCGTGGCGTGCACTACCTCAGCCAGATCGCGACCGAGCACCACGAAGCTGCGCGCCGTCGTGTCGCTGACTTCATCGGAGCGCCCTCAGCCGAAGGTCTTATCTTCACCCGTGGCACTACGGAGGCCATCAATCTCGTCGCATCTTCTGCTGGCGAAGCCTTCGTCTCCGCTGGCGACGAGGTCATCATCAGCACGATGGAGCACCACTCGAATATCGTGCCTTGGCAGATGATGTGCGAGCGTCGCGGGGCGCATCTGCGTGTCATCCCCTTGACGCCCGTAGGTGAGATCGATATGGATGCCTACCGCTCCTTGCTCAGTGAGCGTACGCGCCTTGTCGCCGTTGCCCACGTCAGCAACGTCCTCGGCACGGTCAATCCCGTAGCCGAAATCACGCGCTTGGCGCACGAAGCAGGTGCCCTCGTCCTCATCGACGGAGCGCAGGCCATCGCACATACGCGTGCCGATGTCGAGGCAATCGGGGCGGACTTCTATGCCTTCAGCGCCCACAAGATCTACGGGCCGACGGGTATCGGAGCGCTCTATGGTCGCCCCGAGGTGCTGGATCGCATGCCGCCATACATGGGTGGGGGAGAGATGATCGAGCGAGTGACCTTCGAGAAGACTACATATAATAGCCTACCCTTCAAGTTCGAGGCTGGCACGCCCGACTACGTAGGCTCTACTGCCTTTGCTCGTGCGCTCGACTTCGTGACGGAGCTGGGCATCGAAGCCATCGCAGCGCATGAGGAAGACCTCCTGCACTATGCTACGGCTCGCCTCAAGAGTGAATTCCCCGATAGCTTCATCCTCGGCGAAGCACCCAATAAGGGTGGTATTCTCTCCTTCGGTATCGGGGAGATCCATCCCTTTGACCTCGGTACGCTCCTCGACCGCATGGGTATCGCGATTCGCACGGGGCATCACTGCGCCGAACCGCTCTTGGCATCCTACGGACACCAGGCGGTGGCACGCGCTTCCTTCGGACTGTTCAATACCCGTGAGGAGGTGGATCGCTTCTTCGACGCCCTGCACCGCGTCGTCCCTATGCTGAGCTAAGCCCCCGCTTACGATGAGTAGGTCTATGAAGTCAGTGAAGGAACACGCACCCCTGCGCGTGAGCTTCGGAGAAGATGGCCGTCTGGAGTGTGGCTGTGATGAGGCGGGGCGTGGGTGCTTAGCCGGTCCCGTCGTCGCTGCAGCTGTGATCTTGCCCCCGACCTTCTACCATCCACTACTCTTCGACTCCAAGCAGCTCTCCGAGCATCAGCGCGACACGCTCCGCCCGATCATCGAGGAAGCGGCTTTGGCGTGGGGCGTCGGGATCGTTTCCCCCGAGGAGATTGATGAGATCAATATCCTGCAGGCCTCCTTCCTCGCGATGCACCGTGCAATAGATGACCTACTGCTTCGCCCCGAGCTACTCCTCATTGACGGCAACCGCTTCAAGCCCTACCACGACATCCCCCACGAGTGTATCGTCAAGGGGGATGCTACGTTTGCAAGCATCGCTGCCGCCTCGATCCTCGCGAAGACGCACCGTGATGAGCTGATGCTCTCCGAAGATGCCCGCTACCCAGGCTATGGCTTCGCAGGGCACAAAGGCTACCCGACGCCAGCGCACCGTCGTGCCATCGCTGACTTAGGTCCGTCACCCATCCATCGAATGACCTTCCGCTTGGTCTGATCCACTCCTTATATATAATGTATAGCGC
>NZ_ALKJ01000043.1:0-7535 GCF_000292995.1 Porphyromonas sp. oral taxon 279 str. F0450
GGGCTTCGTGAGGCTCAGCGGCAGGTAGGTCGCTTGTCGGCTTATCATGTGAAGCAGCTTCAGCTTCCACTCAAAGGGACGAAGGCTGAGAAGGATATTTCGGATTACTTTGCTCTGGGGAATGAGGAGGCCGACTTCCGAGGGCTACTGAATACGCTCCTCTCTCAGATGTACACGCAAACGATGATGCTCCTACGCTCGTGTGAAATCGACTATGATAACCCTCCTGATGCCTCTAAATCGCTCGTAGCAGTTAACGGGGTACCTCTTGGGACGCAGGACAACCTCTTCTGCATTACGGGAGGAGAGGGTACGGGTAAGAGTAACTATGTCTCTGCTATCCTTGCTGGAGCCCTTGCCCAGCAACGCCTGGATGCCGAGCTGACCCTAGGGCTTGAAGTTACGCCGAATCCAAGGGGGCTGGCGGTTCTACACTACGATACGGAGCAGTCAGAGGCTCAGCTACACAAGAACCTAGGTAAAACGCTCCGCCGGGCATCGCTCACGGCTGTCCCTGACTTCTACCATTCGCTCTATCTAGCTTCGCTCTCGCGTAAGGATCGCTTGAAGCTTATCCAAGAGAGTATGGACATCTTTCATCATAAGCATGGGGGTATTCACCTCGTGGTTATTGATGGTATTGCCGACCTCATTCGCTCAGCTAATGATGAGACGGAGAGCATTGCTATCGTCGATGAGCTCTACCGCTTGGCCGGTATCTATAACACCTGCCTTATCTGCGTCCTTCACTTTGTACCTAGTGGGATAAAGCTCAGAGGGCATATTGGCTCTGAGCTACAGCGCAAAGCGGCAGGTATCCTCTCCATTGAGAAAGATGATCACCCTGAATACTCGGTCGTCAAGGCTTTAAAAGTCAGAGATGGTAGTCCTCTGGATGTGCCGATGATGCTCTTCGGTTGGGATAAGACTCTTGATATGCACGTCTACCGAGGGGAGAAGTCGAAGGAGGACAAAGATCGGCGTAAGAGTAGCGAGCTGCTTGCTGTAGTTCGGGAACTTTTCCGTACGACGAATCTCCTATCCTACCAGGAGCTCTGCGAGGTCTTGATGCGTGAGCTCGAGATCAAAGATCGTACCGCAAAGAAGTACATTGCCTACATGAAAGAGCAAGGCATCCTTAGGCAGGATGCCCAAGGAAACTATCAAGAGAACAAGTCATGCCCCATCTAGAATCACCTCAGAGTGAGGCCCGCTTTCAGAGCCTTTTCAAGAAGCTTATGCTGATGGAAGCTAAGCTTGATGAGCTACTCTGCCTGCAAAGGCAAGAGCAAGAGCTCCGGGTTCATCCTCCCCTTCGGGCAGAGTACCTCGACATTATTGACGTGTCTAAGCTCCTCAAGGTGGAGCAGAAGACCATCTACAACTGGGTCTCCTTAGGGAAGATCCCCTACCTCAAGGCTAATGGTCGTTTGCTCTTTTTGAGAGCAGAGGTCGATGAGATGCTGAGGCGACGCGAGGAGTGGTAAGCTTGAGGTGTTCGGTGAATGGGAATCTCCTGCGAGGGCTATTTTGTCGTAAAAAACGTGTAGTTTTGCGACAGAATAAAGCTTATATATGCATGGAGAGTATTGATGACAAGATCGTTAAGAGTGTGTCAAAGCGCGGAAGGGGTACAATCGTCTTTCCAGCGAACTTTGTCTCCCTTGGGGAGAACACTAGCGTCTTAAAAGCCTTGGAGCGGTTGGCCAGCAAAGGCACGCTCATTCGTCTTGCTCGAGGGATCTATTGTTACCCAAAGGAGGACAAGGTCTTAGGTCTTGGGGTTGTTTATCCTTCCTATGAAGAGATTGCCCAGAGTATTGCTCAAAGAGACAAAGCTCGTATTGCTCCAGCAGGAGCCTATGCTATGAACGTGCTTGGCTTCACAACACAGGTTCCCATGAACCTCGTGTTCTTAACCGATGGGAGTCCTCGGAGCGTACAACTCTTTAATGGTCATAGAATCACATTCAAGCAGACTGTTCCGAAGAAACTATCCTTCCAGAATAAGATAGCCCAGTTGATTACTGTTGCTCTTCAAGAGATTGGTCAAGACCATATAACCGACGCTCATAAGCAACATCTGAAGAAGATACTCTCCCCTCTTAGAGAAGAGCAAATCTCGGGAGATTATCCACTGATGCCAGCTTGGATAAGGACACTCGTCAAAGGCTCCTATGAATAGTTACTTTTCTCTTAGCGCTTCACAGCAACGTACTCTTATCACACAGACTGCCGTTCGCCTAGGTCTTCCTGAGCAAGCGGTAGAAAAGGATTTGTGGGTATCTATCATCCTACAACTTGTTTTCACACTCCCTTTTTCTGATAAGCTTGTGTTTAAGGGAGGAACCTCTCTAAGCAAGTCTTTTGGGCTGATCGAGCGGTTTTCGGAAGATATTGATCTTGTCGTTGATCGGAGTTTTTTTGATCTTCATGGCGATTTAACAAAGAAGCAGATCAAGGGCTTACGCAAGAAGTCCTCTCTTTTCGTTCGCGATGACTTGACAAGTCTTCTGAAGGCAGCAATGGTGTCCTATGGCTTAGATGAGTACTGCTCTGTTGTTCCCGAGGATGATGGAGAAGGCGATCATACCTATCCGGAGCCTAGAAAGATCGACGTATACTATCGAACCCTCTTCCCTCTCAATGAGTATCTCCAACCCAGGGTGATGCTGGAGATCGGAGCCCGGTCTTTGTTTGAGCCAACGGTGAATACCTCGATTCAGAGTCTTGTCACTACTCAATTCCCTCAGATTGATACAGGGCTCGTTTCTGCGCATAGTATAGCCACGGCAGCTCCACAGAAAACCTTCTTGGAAAAGGCTTTTCTTCTCCATGAGCTATTCACGAGCCAAAGAGGGGTAAGTGCCGAGCGTAAGTCCCGTCATCTATATGACTTGGAGAAGATGATGGATGCTCCTTTTGCTATCCAAGCCATAGAGGACGATCATTTATGGGATACGATTGCCCACCATCGTGAAGTGTTTACTAGCCTTTCGGGAGTAGACTATACTCCTGACATTCGAGATCGTATCGTCTTATGTCCACCCGAAGAGGTTCGGTCGGTTTGGGAACGGGATTATTCGGATATGCAGCAGTCTATGATCTATGGAGCATCCTTGCCCTTTGGTGCTTTGCTGGAACGAATAAGTCTACTGGAAAAGAAGTTCCATGATCGATAGAAAGCAAGCGCCCTCCTTTATGCTGATAAAGGAGGGCGCTTGCTTTCTATCTTATCTTCGGTTTAGCGAAGACGCCTTTACTCACAGCTTCTTCCTTCTCATCGGGGCGGGAAGCCGTGGGTCGAGTCAAGGAGGATGATTCTTCTGGTGTAGCTAAGCGCTCCGTGGATATCGGGCGCGTGTTGTCTCCTCCATTGGGTTGCTGCTGTACGTTCTCTTTCTGCTTCATTTCTTCTCCCGCTGCCTCGGCTTCCTCCACGGGGGCAAGTGTTAAGGCTATCTTTCTGTCAAGCTCTGCCGCTTGGGCTTTGAGCGATCGAAGCTCGCCCTTTTTGGCCCACTGACCGCTAGCCATCGCCTTGTAGATCTCGATGTCTTGTGCGGCTCTGGTGAGCTCTTTCTCGTGGGTCGCCATCACCTTGGGAATGCGCTCGAGGGCAGAGAGGAAGTTTTGGCAGGCAAGCTTGGGATCGCTGGCGAGCTTGCCATTGTTGTGCGTGTAGTAGATGCTTCCCTCTCCCTTGACGAAGAATCGATTGACGGAGCTTTGGAAGAGATCTTTTGCAGAGCTCTCCGTTTTGACGAAGATGTCGAAGCCGTAGATTGATCCAATTCTGTGGTATTCTCCTTGGGTTCGAGCTTTCTCGGCTATTTCTTGTAGACGGGATGCTACGACCTTCATATCACTATCGATGGGAATCCCCATCAGCTCCAGCTTATTGATGGCATTGCCTTCTGCGTCACGCTGCACGTGGGCTTCAAATAAGGCCTGATCTCCCTTGGCCTCGGCCATACGGCTTGTGTGGAACTCTACGGAGTGTTCTAGCTCTTGGAGCTTCCCTGAGGCAGCGTCTCGCTCCTTCATGAAGTTCTTACGTTCTGACTCCAGGGCTGTGATCTTCTTGTCGAGTTTTGCCTTCTCCAGGAGGTCGGTATTACCTGAGAGTACGGCCACGTATTCGGAGAAGTTCATTCCACTTTCCTCGTCCATAGCGCCCTCATCGATGGTGCGTGCACCGAGGGTATTGCTCTTGAGCTGGTTGATGAAGAGTTGCTTGTTGTGTAGGAGGTTGAACTTATAGCTGTCTAGTGATCGCTCTACGGCATAGATGATGACATCGACCGTGTTATTCGCGCACTCCTTGGCTACTTGATTGCCCTTGCGTACGGCTCTCCCATTGCGCTGTTCGAGGTCCGATGGTCTCCAGGGGGTATCCAGGTGATGAATGGCCACGGCTCGTTGCTGCGCATTCACTCCAGTGCCGAGCATAGATGTTGAGCCGAAGATGATGCGAATCTCTCCTCGGTTCATGGCCTCTACCATCGCTTTCTTGGCACGCTCGTTTTTGCACTCTTGAATAAAGCGGATTTCGTGGGAGGGAATGTGGTAATCCTCCACGAGTTTGCGCTTAATCTCTGAATACACATTCCACTCCCCAGCTTTATACGTCCCGAGGTCAGAGAATACAAACTGCGTCCCTTTCTGCACGTCAAACTTCTGATAGTAGTTCGCCAGCATCTTAGCGCAGTGTGAAGCCTTGTTGTCGACGTGGTCTTCGTAGGCTGGGTCAATCATTCGTAGATCTAAGCTCATCTTGCGGGCGTAGTCTGTTGCGATAAGCATCTTGGCCTTTTCCTCACGTTCGCTAAGCGGTTCACGCCCCAAAACAGTGGCATTACCCGTCTTGGCAAACTCCATCAATCGTTTGATAAAATCTTCCTGCTTCGGTGTTGGTGGGATGTTGTGCAGGATTTCATTCTTGTCGGGGCGGTCAATGCCGATATCCTTTGCTGTGCGGAAGTCACAAATCTCGGCATAGAAGGCAGCAAGCTCAGGGACCTTGATGAAGGTGCGGAAGCGCTCCTTCTGGATGATCTCGTTGGTGATGGAGAACTCGTAGTCTGTGCTCTTCTTAGCAAAGACGGCAGCCCAGGCATCAAAGCTGTTGATGCCTTGTTTCTCGAGGGCCTGTGGGCGGAGATACTTGAAGAGTAGATAGAGCTCGGTCAAACTATTGGAGATTGTCGTGCCGCTGAGGAAGGTTGCTCCTAGGTCTTTCCCTGAGCGTTCTTGGATGGTCCGAATGGCAAAGAGTAAGTTGAGTGCTCGTTGTGAGCCATCAGGGTTCCCTAGACCCGATACGCGGTCGTGGCGGGTGTTGAACATGAGGTTCTTGAATTGGTGTGACTCATCGACGAAGAGGTGATCTATGCCCATCATCTTGAAGTCCACGGCGTCGTCCTTACGCTCGGAGATGCTGTCCTGGATGTCGCGGAGCTTGACCTCGAGTGTTTGCTTTCGCTTCTCGAGTCCTTTGAGCATCCCTCGGGAGATGTCTTTGCCTTCTCTTCGGAGGACATCAAGGTTCTCTTCCACGGAGTCCATCTCCTTTTGTAGGATGGCTTGTTGTATCTCTAGGGCCTGAGGGATCATCCCGAACTGCTCGTGCGTCAGAATGATGCAATCCCAGTCGTTGTTCTTGATGTCAGCAAAGATGCGCTGGCGGTTCTGCTTGGTGAAATCATCCTTGCCGGGGTAGAGTATCCGTGCATTAGGATAGGCTTTTCGGAAGGTGTCGGCAATGTCAAAGACGTTGGCCTTGAGCCCTATGATCATGGGCTTATTTGCCAGTCCGAGTCGCTTCATCTCATAGGCTGCGGTACACATGATGAGCGTCTTCCCGGCCCCTACTTCATGGTCACAGATCCCTCCACCATTGGTTTTCAGCATCCATACGGCATCTTTCTGACTCTTGTATAGGTCAGGGATGCCGAGACGCTTGAGGTCTAGGTCGGGGAAGCTCTGATGCGCTCCGTCGAAGCTCGGGCGCACGAAGCAATTGAAGAGTTCGTTGTAGCGATCGGTGAGCTGTTCTTTGAAGGTCTCGGGACGTCTTGTGAGCCAATCGACAAAGGCTTGTCTAATCTCCTCGATCTTGCTGTTGGCTTGCTGGATTTTCTCGCCATCACGCACCTTGATGGACCGCGTCTCTCCCGAGGAGGGATCGATGACCTCCTTGCTCTTGTTGATGTCGGGAATGGTGTTGTGTAGGGCATGCTTCAGTAGGTGTAGCCCGTCGTATCGACGGAATTCCCCTTGTACGGCGTACTTATGCCAGATGTTCCCATTCTTCCGATCACAAGTGATGGTATACTCATCCATGTTGGCGTGATACGCCACACGAATCTCTGTGCCGAAGAAGTCGGAAGCAAACTCGCCGTACACAGCTGCTGGTATCCAGCGTTCCCCGAGGTTGAAATCCAGATCGGCAAAGGGTATAGGCCTTGGGCGTGCTGCCATAAGAGCCGCCAAGCTTTTTTTCCCCTCCTCGTGATCGGGGTGGTCAAGGAGCCAAGAGGCGAGCCTATCTGCTTTCTCGATCACGTTGCCCGAGATGAACTTATCAGCTACCTCATAGCCCCCTGCCTCGGGATTGTAGTAGATACGTCCCTCGAGGGCAGAGATGATGTCACTCTCCTCCATCTCGGGAAGTAACGAAGCCATGTAGGAGAGTTCCACACTTCCGTACTTGTTGAGCGAGGCTCCTAGAGCTTCGAGCGGCTCGGAAGCTATCGAGGGTTCTGCGGGGGAGAAGGCTGTGGGTTGATTGAAGATATCTGCTTTGACGAAGTGCCCATCGATAGACCGCTCAAGAAAGAGCATCTCTAGCCCCGTGGCATCCATCTTGATGACGTCCGTATTGGCTTTCTTGTTCAGCTCCCCCCAGCGAGCGACATAGGCATCGTAGAGCCGGTTGAGCTTCTCCCGTTCCTCTTTGTCCTCGGCATGGTTGGTGGCCTCATAGTCATAGAGCCGGTGGTAGCTCTCGCGGATCTCTATGTAGGCTCTTAGGCGAGTAAGTTGAGCGAGAGGGAGATCCATGGGGTGAAAGGTTGGTCGCCTCTTGAGGTCAGAGAGGTAGCCTACCTGTCCTTTCTGTACGACGATCGAGCCATCACGAAGGTGGCTGTCGGGAGCGGAGAGGAAGGGGCGAGGAGATGTGTCAAAGACCTCCCGATACCCGGTTGTGGGAACCACCTGGCCTTGTCCGGCTTCATCAGTGAAGTCGAAGAGAGAAGCTCTTGGAGCGTATCGCGAGCAGGCTGCTTACGCCTGCGAGATGCTTGGGTCTTAGTTTCCGTATGAGCCTTCTGTGAGGAGGGGCTATGCTTTGGGGTATTAGCCTTGAGTTCAGCACTCACCCGCCCTACTTCCAGAGTCCAGAGGGTGTATTCTTCTGGGGCAAAGAGCAGCCCCTCCTGCTCGTGGCTTGCCTGCATGATGGGGTGATGATCGTCATCAAAGTACACGGTCTGCCCATTCATCTCTCGGGGAGCTTCCATGTCGGGTCG
>NZ_ALKJ01000044.1:0-88671 GCF_000292995.1 Porphyromonas sp. oral taxon 279 str. F0450
CCCCCTGCCTATATGATTTCTTGCCTTATATGGCTGGCGGTACTGATATGCTTACCTCTGTCTGCCCTTCGCTGGGGCATCAGCCCACTCCCTCAGGTAGAGGCGTGCGCACATCTCGGCGTCATCGCCAGCACGGTGGTGTGTGCCGCGAGTGATCTGGAGCTGGTCGCAAAGGGATGCGAGCGAATTGCTCTCGAAGTCATAGATCTGCCGTGCACGCTTCAGCGAGCAGTCCCACTTCAGCTCCCCAAGCTCGATCTTGTAGAGCTCGGCCGTACGCTCCAGACAGCTGCGGTCGAAGGGAGCGTTGTGGGCGACGAACGTGTCGAACTCCTCCAGATACTCGTGGGCAATCTCTTCCCACACGTCGGCGAAGGAGGGCGCCGTGGCGGTATCCTCGGGGCGGATGCCGTGCACTTGGATGTTCCAATAGGCATAGGCATTGTTCTCGGGCTGTACGAGCCACGAGCGCGTCTCGATGATCTCGCTATCACGGACGACGCAGATACCCACCTCGCAGATGGAGCTGCGCTTCTGTGTAGCCGTCTCGAAGTCGATGGCGATGAAGTTGAGCTTGCTCATTCCGTAGGGTGATGGGGGAGCTTAGTGCGTGCGGGTCATGTCCTCGGGGACGATGAGGATGAAGTCTGCCATACCGCGGTAGGCTTCTTCGAGGGCCTGGACATCCTCCTGCAGGACGGTCGTGATCGTCACGATGCGCGTCTTGGGAGCATAGCGACGTAGGTAGGGGATGATACCGCCATTCTGCAGGGAATGATAGGAGCCGTTGAGGTGGAGGAAGGTGTGCTGAGGGTGGAGGTGCTGGCTGATGCGGTAGCCCATGGTGGCATCCTTGATGGCTTGAGCCTCCTCGAGGTAGCGCTTCTCCTTCTTCTTATCCCCGTGGACGAGAGCGCCCATAGCGGCGAACATCCCTGCGCTCTGCTCTGTGGACTGGAAGGCAATGGGTAGAGGGGGTAGATAGCGCTTGGCCTCGGCACTAAGCGAGTCGAGAGCTGGAAGACCCTTGCGATTCACCAGATCGGCATAGCGACGGGGTACGTTCGTCGCGATGACTCTGAGACCATGGTCCTTGGCAAAGTAGACGACGGGATCATAGTCCGTCTCATAGTTCGGCCACAGGCGAGCCTCGTCGCCGTAGCTCTTGGGGCTGATGGTCTTGGCGAGGTACTCATCGAGGATCAGCTGGATATCCGCCTCGAGCATCTCAAGCCCGAGGGTGAGGTTCTTCCCCTTACGCTGCTGCAGGGCCTCGAGGACACGGAGCTGCATCCAGTGGCTGATGGGATTGTTGTGCAGCTCCCCGAAGAAGACGACATCGGCACCAGCGGCACGTGTGATGATCTTGTCGAAGGTGACGGGACGCCCGACGGAGTCTACGAGGCGGTAGGCGACGGGCTCAGCAGTCTTCTGTGCTGATGCAGAGAGGGAGAAGAGAAGCCCCGTGAGGAGCAGGGTGAGGGTACGGAGGAGTTTCATTGCTTGGGGACAATCGAATAGATGAGGTGGCGCTGAGGGCTGAGGATCGTGCGGAAGGCGGTGCGGAGCTCCTCGGGTGTGATGGAGCGAAGGATCTGCTCGTACTGAGCGAAGTCCTCGAGGCGCTCACCGCTACGCACGAGGCCAAGGAGCATATCTTGCCAAGGAGCCAGATCGCTCTCGGTGAGGGCTTCGCGCTTATTGATGAGGAAGGTGCGGGCGATGTCGGCTATTTCGCTGGGGCTGGCGAGCTTCGTCTGGAGGTCTTCGACCAGCTCCTCGATGAGCTTGCAGGCCAGGGGAGCATTGCTACTCTTCACAAGCGTCTCGAGGCGGAACCATACGAAGGGCTCGGGCTTCGGGCGGTACTCCATATAGAGGTAGGGCGAATAGATGATACCCGCCTCGGAGCGCAGACGATCGATGAGACGACTGCGCAGGAGCTCACGCATGAGCTTGAGGCGTAGGCTACCGCGTAGGGTCGGCTCGTAGGTGCCGTAGTAGACGTTGTGCAGCGCCGTCTCGTCGCCAGCATCGATATCCTCGAGGGTATAGTTCTCTGCCGTGAGCTGGCCCTGAGAAGGGAGGGTGGGCTTAGCGGGGCGCTGGGGAAGGTCAGCGAAGACACCCGAGATTTCCTTGAGGAGAGCTTCGCTGTCGAAGCGCCCGACGACTACGATCGTCATCCCCTCGGTGCGCGTCCACAGGTCGGTGTGGAAGTCGATCATGTAGGGGAGGCTGAGGGCACGTGCTTCGGCTTCGGTCTTGGGTTCGCGCTGAGGGATGTAGGTGCCGAGGATGCTATCCAGACGGCGCTGTAGCTTGCGCTCAGGGTCACGGGCAAGCATTTGCTCCAGACGGCTGGGGCGCCCGAGGGCGGAGATAAGTGATTCGCGTGACTCCTCGAAGTCTGCTGTCGCAGCCTCGGGGTGCAGCATCTTCTCCTTCATCAGGCGTAGGAGGCTGTAGGTCTTGCCCGTGGGAGCAGTGCCGAGGAGTGCACCCCAGTCCATAGCTTCGGTGAGGGTGAGTGCTACGCCGTGGTCGAAGAGGAAGCTATCGAGCTGCTCACGGGGTAGGGTAGCGATACCGCCCAGCTCTATGTAGGCAGCGAGCGAAGCCACGCGGGGCTGCTCGTCAAGCGGGATGTTACGTAGGCCCGAGGGGTGGTTGATAGCGATCTTCACGACAGAGTCCGCCTCGGGGAGTGGGCGCAGGATGATGCGGATGCCATTGGGAAGATAGGCCTCCTGCACGCCGAGGTCGGGGTGTAGCTTTGACGAACGGAGCTGTGCCGTGGAGAGCTTCTGTGGGGGAGTGAGGAGCTGTGGGATGGCGCTCTTCTTCTCTTCGGTAGCCTCATCCGAAGGCGGAGTGAAGGTAAGGCGGGTGCGCTGGGCGGAGAGTCCGCGCTGGATAGCACGCTCGATGGCGCCACGCTGTGGGCGCGCTGTCTCGGGGAGCTGCGCATTGTGTGTGAAGCTCGCCAGCTTGCTTGGCCCCATGAGGTAGCGGTAGAGGCGGTCAAAGGTGGGGCGGAGATCGCTGGCACGTAGACCGTCGATGCGACGCTCAAGCTCCTTCTTCTCTGCCTCCTCGGTGAGGAAGTGATCGCCGTGGAGGATCTCATCGGTGTAGTAGTCGCACCAGCCAGCCGAGGGGGTATCGCCTGTGACGACGTATAGGGCGGACTTCGCACGCTCCTTGAGGAGGGTGAGTTCGCGCTCCGATATCGTGCCTCGTCGCAGTACGCTCAGTGCCGAGATAGCTTCGCGGAGGTCACGGAGGATCTCGGCCGTGCGACTGCCTTCGAGGGTGAGGGAGAGGTGGCTTGTACGGCCCAGATACCAGCTGTCAGCGAGCTTAGCGCCACGGAGCTTATCCAGGCGGTGGCTCCATGCAGCGAGTGCCATGCGGTGGATCTTCTCCGTGAAGAGCTCGGAGAGCGTCCGTGTGGGGAGGGTCTTGTGGGGGAAGATGAGGTCGAGGGTCGCTGTGCGAATGAGGGTGTCGCTATGGCTCTCGAGATGTAGGCCACGCGGGTAGTGCAGCTCTGGCTCGATATAGGTACGGGCTGGGGTGGTGGGGGCGGCGGTGAAGGTCGCGCGTAGTCTCTTCTCCGCGGCGTCGAGGTCGAAGTCCCCGACGAGGACGATGGTCGCAAGGGATGGACGATACCAGCGATGGTAGAAGCCACGTAGGCCGCTCGCCGTCGCACGGTCGATGTCTTGTGCCGTGCCTACGGGGAGGCTACGGCTGTGGATGCCCGTGCCGACCTTCAGCGCGTAGAAGGGATCGGTCTGTACGTAGGCGCGTATCTCCTCCTTGATGATGCTGCGCTCCTGCTCCACCTCGAGGCTGTCGAGCTGTAGTCCCGTGAGCCAATCGCTGAGGATGAGCGCCGTGCTATCGAGGACGTGCGGCTCATCGGTGGGGAGGGAGATCATATAGACGGTGCGGTCGTGACCTGTCATAGCATTCAGCCCGACGCCGTAGCGTGTGCCGAGACGCTCTGCGTAGCGCTTGATACCGCCCGAGGCAAAGTGCTTCGTTCGGCCGAACGCCAGATGCTCGATGAAGTGTGCATAGCCTGCTTCGTCGGGACGCTGGGTGCAGGAACCCACACACATAATGAGGCGTGCCTCCATCTTCTTGCGTGGCTGAGCATTGTGCCGGAGGATGTAGCTCATCCCATTGGAAAGCGTCCCTCGTCGCTCTTGGGCGAGAGCGGTGCAGGCGAAGGAGAGGAAGAATAGGGTAAAGAGGAGGGTGAGCCCTATGAAGCGGAATCCCTTCCTCTCCACACGGTTGGTCGGTGTGTATACGTATCTCTCTATTGCCATCAGATGCTACTTTTCGCTAATAGATAGAACGCCGTAGGTATGCCCTCCGGTTGTCAATCCGCCAAATATCCCTATTTCTTGGTAACTCTACGCCCTGCCGTGGTACGAGAATGGAGTCGCAGACCTTGGTCTACGGCTCCATATTTATATCGTGCTTCTGCAGAGGAGAGCATCGGGATCAGAAGAGGCGGGGCGCATCGCCCAGCTGGTCGCTCAGCTCTTCGGACGAAGCTGTGCTGGGGCACTCCTCATAGGAGAGGCGGAAGGTGCAGCCCTCACGGAAGGCGGAGCAACCGAAGGCCGCACGACCTCGCAGAAGGGTACCCTGCTGACACTGGGGGCAGGGCACGCCCGTGTCGACGGGCAGGGTGGGGGCAGCTGGCTGAGGTGCTGGTGCCGGTTGTGGGGCAAGGACAGACTGCACCAGCTGGTAGAGCATCGCCTTGAGATCGTCGATGAAGACCTGCGTCTCCAGCTCACGACGCTCGATCTGACGGAGCTTGTACTCCCATTCGCCCGTGAGTGCAGCGCTCTTCAAGAGGTCGTAGTTGATGAGCTTGATGAGCTGTCGGCCCGTCTCGGTAGCGTGGATCTGGCTGCGCTTCTCCTTGACGATGTAGCCGCGCTTGAAGAGCGTCTCGATGATGTTGGCTCGTGTCGAGGGGCGCCCGATACCATTCTCCTTCATTGCCTCACGGAGCTCTTCCTGCTCGACGAACTTGCCCGCGGTCTCCATAGCACGCAGGAGCGTCGCTTCGGTGTAGTACTTCGGGGGCTGGGTCTGCTTCTCGCGTAGCTCGGGGATGTGCTCGCCCGTCTCGCCTTCGGTGAAGGTCGGGAGGAGTGCTTCGGATGCTTCTCCGCCCTCTTCGCCTTCCTTGGCTTCGCTCGCCTCGGTGGGTGTCTCGGTCTCGAAGACCACACGCCACCCTGGCTCAAGGATTTCCTTCCCCGAGGTCTTGAACTTCACCTTGCCTGCTGTGCCCTCGACGCTCGTCGTACTGACGAGGCAGTCGGGGTAGAAAGCTGCGATGAAGTGGCGGGCGATGAGGTCGAAGACCTTCGTCTCCGTCTCGGAGAGCCCCGAGGGCGACTGCCCTGTGGGGATGATAGCGTGGTGGTCGGTGACCTTCTTGTTGTCGAAGACCTTCTTGCTCTTGCGGATGGGGGCGCCACTGAGGAGCGGGCTCACCAGATTGAGGTAGGGTGGGATGACGAGGCCTCGCAGGATACCTGCGACCTTAGGATATAGGTCTTCGCTGAGGTAGGTGGTGTCGACACGAGGGTAGGTCGTCACCTTCTTCTCATAGAGCGACTGCACGGTGGCGAGCGTCTCTTCGGCGCTCATACCGAACTTACGGTTGCACGCTACCTGCAGGCTTGTCAGGTCAAAGAGCTTCGGAGCGGACTCCTTGCCGTCCTTCTTCTTGACACTGGTGATGGTGAAGGGCTCGCCCGTGATGCTTTGTAGGGCAGCGTCGGCCTTTGCCTTGTCGCTGTACTTGCCCTTGTCGGCGCTGAAGATGACCTCGCGGTAGCGGGTCTTCAGCTCCCAGTAGGTCTCGCTCTTGAAGTTCTCGATAGCCTCTTGGCGCTCGACGATGAGGGCGAGGGTGGGGGTCTGTACGCGTCCGATGGAGAGGGGTTGCTTGCGGTCGCTGCCACCGTAGCGGAGGGTGTAGAGTCGGGTGGCATTCATCCCGAGGAGCCAGTCGCCGATGGCGCGCGCTAAGCCCGCCTCATAGAGGGACTGGTAGTCGGAGCTGTCGCGGAGCTTATCGAAGCCCTCGCGGATCGCTTCGTCGGTGAGGGAGGAGATCCATAGACGGCGCACGGGTACCTTACAGCCCACCTTCTGGAGTACCCAGCGCTGGATGAGCTCCCCTTCTTGCCCAGCATCACCGCAGTTGATGACCATCTCGGCGCCTGCGACGAGCTCGCCGATGACGGCGAGCTGCCGCTCATAGTGCTCGATGGGTATGGCCTTGATGCCGAAGCGCTCGGGGATCATAGGCAGGGACGCCAGGCTCCACGCCTTCCACCCCGGCGTATAGTCGTGGGGCTCTTTCAGCGTGCAGAGGTGTCCGAAGGTCCAGGTCACAGCATACCCGTTGCCTTCGTAGTGGCCGATACCTTTGTCGGTCCTACGGACAGTGGCTCCGAGGATATTCGCTATGTCACGTGCCACGCTGGGCTTCTCGGCGATGCAGACGATCAAGATAGTATGGAGTGAGGGGTGAGACGGGCTGGGGCGATGGTCGATGTGAGTAGGTGCAGCGCAGCTGATGTGCCGCAGAGGAGTGCCCTGTCGGTGGGCTGATCTCCGAATGCAATAGGCATAAAAGAGAGAAACATCCCAAGATCACTTAAGTGAATCTTAGAATGCCTCATCAAACAAATACACATCAAAACTATGGAAACCTATTGGAGCGGAAGACGGGACTCGAACCCGCGACCCTAACCTTGGCAAGGTTATGCTCTACCAACTGAGCTACTTCCGCATTTCAAATTTGCTCTGGGAGGTTTGCCTTTCCCTTTTGCACTGCAAAGGTACGACGAAGTTTTGAATTGACCAAATGTTCGGCGAAATTTCTTGCAATTTCTCATCTCACTCCTCGCCCAAGGTGAGATGATCTGCCTCTTTTTCAGATGTAGATGCAGATTACTAGGTAGAATAAAATGGCTTCATTTTGAGGGAATTGGAGTGAAGGCCCGTAGGAGGGTGGTGTGAACCTATATTGGTCGATGGGCGAACCTATATAGCTTCACGCAGCGACCTATATTGGTCTGCATCTCGACCAATATAGGTCCACCCGCTGACCAATATAGGTTCGCTCCGCATACCAGTAGTGTTGGAAGTAGGATTACTATTCCTTCTCGGTGCCGACAGCCTGCGCTTGAGGAAGCTTCTGCGCGTCTTGTCCAAGCGCCTTTTCCTCTCGGGCAACCCTACGCTCCAGCTTTTTGATGTCATCAGCGGGTGGCAACTCTTCGGGCTTTATTCCTCGCTCACCAAGCATGCTACGTACACTTTCATTATTCTGTACATGCTCTTGCGTTATAGGTAGCTCGCCATGGAGATCTTTACTCTCGACATTATAGTTGGTCATTTCGGTTGCAAGGTTCTTTGCTGCTATGGTGAGGGTCGGAAGGAAGTCTGCGAGTGGTCTATTGGCCTTAACCCCCAACTTTTTCTTCATAGCATCCGTTGTGAAGCCTCCGAATAGAGCCTTGTCGCCCTTCGAGCGTATGCGTCCAAATCCTTTCTCGTCGACACCACGCTCGTAAATGTTCTGAGACAGTTGCTTCTCCGAGATCCTTAGTCGATCCCGAGTTTCCAGGCGAGAGATGAGGTTAAGGCGCTCTTCGATGAGCTCCGCTTTTCTTGTCTGTAGCGCAAAGTAGCTTTGAGCAAAGGCTATCTCTTCTTTCTTGGGGTCACCATTCTGTGCGATGAGGTAGCATGCGTAGCGAGTGAGCATAAAGTCGGAGACACTACGTCTCCCTCCTTTCCCGACTTCGATCATTTTCGTGACCTCACGAAAATGATCGAGATCGTTGCCCCCATTGGAATTGCATGAGGTGATCGCTCTTTGGATAGCAACTGCAAAGTTCTCCCATCGAGCGTAGCCTAATAGCTCTTGAAGTTCACGAGCATACCATACTTCGATATGCGTATGCTCCCCTTCGATCTCTATGCGCTGAGCGATAGCATCGAAGCTGGATTGGTATTGGATGATGCGGGCCTTATCCATGTCCTTCTTGTTGATTGGTTTGTATCCAGTGCGTCATGCCTGTTTGTGACGGAGCCTATATGATAATGCTCCCCTATTACAATAGCTGGGCTATGTCGTTGATGTAGGGGGCTGGTGTATTCCGATGCGGTATTGATTAGACGTCCGTGTCACGACTGACAAACAAAGGTAGTGATAATCTAACCAAAGAGAATCTACGGTAAAGAGGAGTGGATTAAGGATTTAGCTTCGGATTACTCTCTGAGGTGATGGGAGATATTGCCTTGACTGCACGCACCAGTAGAGTGTATGGTCTTCGGAGAGAAGGGACGCTTTTTAGGGCGAAGCAAACATCCTTATTATTATGCGATTAGCGCGGAGCTGTGGAGGGATAAAATGAACCAGTACTGGTCGCTGAGCGGACCAGTACTGGTAAGCAATAGTGACCAGTACTACTTCGTGTCGTGACCAGTAGTGGTCTGATCGCCGACCAGTACTGGTTGCTTTGAGAAGGAATAGTGGAGTGAATTGCCTCCTCCCATGATTTTGCGGTAGGTGTATAAGCACCACGCCCCACCATCCGCTGTGGGATGGTGGGGCGTGGCGATAGTGGGTGTACCCCCGAGCAGAATCGAACTGCTATCTAAAATTTAGGAAATTCTTGTTCTATCCGTTGAACTACGAGGGCTCATCTCCTCTTGCACAGAGTTCTTGTAGCGCTGAGATGCGGGGCAAAGATAGTCATTTTATACTTGCACCCTCGGTGAGTAGCCGCGAGGTCAGAGGCGGAAGAAGTAGTTCAGCGTCGCCCCAAAGTACATCTCCGACGATTGTACATAGGTCGAGCCACGCTTGCTGCTCCAGAGGTTGCCCAGTCCGTAGACGAAGCGCCCTTCGAGTTCGACGCGCTGACGCTTGCCGATGGGGATGCTTATCCCAGGCCCGCCACCGAGCCCCCAGAAGAAGCGATCGCGCACAGCCATACCGTGGCGGGTGGAGTCCAGTGCGGACATATTCGCCTCGCCTGAGCTGGTAGCTGATTCGCCGAGCTGGTAGCCGAAGAACGGCCCTGCATTGATGAAGATGCGGATATCTCCCGAGCGGAAGTAGAGGTGCGTGAGTAGGGGGAGCTCAAGATAGTCAAGCGTGCGGCTGTAGCTCGTGGCGAGGGCATCATAGCGCTCCTGCCAGCCACCACGGCGGTAGTTCAGCTCAGCCTGCAGTGATGCTCCGCGCTCGATATCGTAGCGTACGGCGATACCCGCGACGGGCCCCGTGTGCAGACGCTGACGTACCGAGGGGACGAAGGTGAAGCGACTGGCAGTCATCCCACCATGCACGCCGACGGATACCGACTGAGCGAAGGGCTCCTTCGTCGTCTGCGCACTAAGATGCGCTCCTGCTACTGCGAGCAGGAGGCATATCAAGACGAGACTCTGGCGGAGGGAACTAATGAGCTTCACGCGTGATAGCACCTGAGCTGGGGTAGTGGACGAAGAAGAAGCGGGTATTCGTGTACACGTTCGCCTCGTCGCTACGCTGGAGGTAGAAGTCGAGCTGGAGGCCGTCCGAAGGGATGGACGACATGCTGTTGATGAAGTTGCGGCCGTACATCGAGTAGGCGCGGATGAAGTAGCGTGCCAGGTCATAGCCGAGGACGCTGTACTTCGGATAGGAGTTGCTGACCTTGTGGCTGAACCATCCAGTGAACTGACTCAGGAAGTCCTTCGACTCGGTAAGCGTAGGATCGAAGAAGAACGTCGAGTAGATGGTCGTGTTGTAGCGACGCAGGCTCTGCTGGAACTGCGAGCCGTAGGCCTGCCACTGAGGGTGGCCGAAGAGCGTGACGCCACTCGTACGCGTGCCGATAGCAGCCATAGTCGCCATCGCGAGGTTGCGGTCGGGAGAGACGGGTACGACGACAGCGTCAGAGCTGATACCTCCGACGGCACCACTACCTACCTGTATGGAGCGGAAGGGCAGACCTGCGTGGCTGAGTGCCGAGCGGAGCTGGCTGACGAAGCCGTCTTCCGTGTCGCCAGGGCGTGAGGCAAAGATGACTTCACGACCCTTGTACTTCTGCAGGAAGGCGGGGACGACGCGATCGATGATGGTGGAGGTGTGGGCATTGGTCAGGATGACACGGCCTTCACCCGTCTCGAGGTGGCTGGCCTTGCTGAAGGGGATGATATAGTAGTTGTATCCTGCAGCTGCGGAGATAGCACGGATCTGCCCCTCAGTGACACCACCGATGACGAGGTCCTTACCACGGAGCTTGCCAGCATCGATGTAGGCATTCAGCGCTTCATCGTTGGGTACATCCAGCGTGGTGAGCTGCATAGAGATCCCAGCTTTCTTGAGCTGATACATACCGAGGAGGAAGCCTTCGTAGAACTCGACGAAGTGCTTGTCCTTCTTCAGCGGTAGGAGCATGAGGACGCGCGTCTGCGAAGCGGCTACCTGTGAGGGCAGGCTGCTCTCGCCTTCGTCGCTCTTAGGCGCAGTGGTCGTAGCGCTGTCACCCTTAGCACCAGGGATGACGAGCTCCATGCCGACCTTGACGGTGGAGGAGGTTACCCCAGGATTGGCGCGCAGGAGGTCGGCCAGGTCAATGCCGTAGCTACGGCTGATGCCATAGAGCGTCTCGCCCGTCTCTACGCGGTGCTTCTTCGGGCTCTGCGAAGAGGACGAAGCTGCGGAGGTGGTGGCAGGTGTAGCGGGAGTAGAAGGGATGAGGAGCTTGTCGCCGACCTTGATCTGCTGGCGGGCCCATGGGTTGAGCTCGTAGACCTTATCGATGGCGACACCGTAGCGACGTGCGATGCTATACACCGTCTCTTCGCGCTGGACCTCGTGCTCACGGATGCGTCGCCCGCCCTGGGCGCTGGCACCTACATATATAAGGAGTGCGGTCGATAGCAAGAGGAGTGCGCGGCGGCAAGTGTCGGAGAGGGTCATCTGTCTATACTTAGTCTTGTGATGAATATGGGGCAAAGGTACTTAATCGTGTGCAAATGAGCTCGGAGCTACTCGGTAGAGCTGACGTAGTCGGTGACTCCAGAGGTGGTGAAGGAGGCCATCTCACGGAGCATTCGCGCAGCCGAATCGAGGATAGGGAAGGCGCAGATAGCCCCCGTCCCCTCGCCAAGACGCATGCCTAAGCGCAGGATGGGATCGGCCCCGAGGTAGCGTAGGAGACGAGCGTGCCCCGCCTCATCCCCTGCATGTCCATAAAACGCATAATCAGTGACTGCTGGGTATAATGCCCGTGCCATAAGTAGGCAGGCCGTCATGATGAAGCCGTCGACGAGGAAGGCTACGCGGCGCTCTGCTGCACGGAGCATCGCCCCGACGGTGACCACCATCTCGTAGCCACCGAAGTAGCGGAGTATAGCTTCGGCATCCACAGGACCATGGTAGTTGTCCACAGCCTGGCGGAGGATGGCGAGCTTGTGCTGTACGCCGTCGTAGTCAAGTCCGCTCCCACGACCCACACATTCCTCGAGAGGAAGGTCGGTGAGGTAGTACATCCAGAGTGCCGAGGTAGAGGTGTTGGCGATGCCCATCTCACCGAAGGAGAGGAGCTTACACCCGCGGTTGATGGCTTCGTCTACTGAGACGACGCCGATAGAGATAGCGCGGTCGACCTCCTCCTCAGTCATCGCAGACTCGTGGAGGAAGGAGCGGGTACTTCGGCGGATCTTGCGGTGGATAAGTGCTGTTCCTTCGAGGGGGAACTCGTGATCTACCCCGACGTCGACGATGTGCAGAGCGAAGTCATGCTGTCGGCAGAGGAAGCATATCCCCGCTCCACCACGTAGCATGCTGTAGACGACCTGATGGGTGACCTCGCGCGGGCTCTTGCTCACGCCCTCGGTCTCGATGCCGTGGTCGGCAGCGAAGACGAAGTGCTCACGTGGCGAAAGGCTGGGCTGTAGGGTGTCTTGGAGTGCGGCGAGGCGTGCGGCGAGTGTCTCGAGCTTGCCCATGGCGCCCAGAGGCTTGGCGATCTGGTCGATGTAGCATTGGGCGCGGTAGATCTCTTCCTCGGGGATGGGGCGGATATCGAAGTCTTGCATTGTGGTAGGGAGTAATTCGGGTGAGTTCAGCCCTTGACGGTGAGGGGAAGGCCACTGACCATCAGGGTGACGCGGTCTGCGCGGGCGGCTACATGCTGGTTCATCCACCCCTGTAGCTGGGTGAAGAGGCGCTGTGTGCGGGACTCGGACATGCCGCCCATGCCCAGCTCATTGGTGACGAAGATGAAGGTGGCGTCCTGCTGGACGAGCGTGTCGAACTCCTTCTTAAGGGCTTCGAGCGCCTGATCAACGTCTTGCTGCATGTCGAAGAAATAGTTCGTCGCCCACAGCGTGATGCAGTCGATGAGGACGACGCGCCCCGTGAAGTCGTGCTTGGAGGGGCGGATGTCCTCCTCGATGTTCGTCCATTCAGGGCCGCGACGCTCCTGATGACGCAGGATGCGCTGGCGGAACTCTTCGTCCCAGATGCGGGCCGTCGCCAGATAGACGGGCTGCCTGCTGAGGCGCAGAGCTTCGCTCTCGGCATAGGTGCTCTTGCCAGAGCGCTCGCCGCCGGTGATGAGATGAATGTAGCTCATAGATAGTCAGGTGATGGTAGTGGCAGTGTGGTTAGGCTCGTGTCCCCTCGATGCGGCGCTGGAGGATGTGCTGCATCACGGTGATAGCTGCGGCGACGGAGGGGATATGATGCACGCGGATGATGTGGCGACCCGATCGCTGGACGAACTCGCACTGACGGCTGTTGCGTGCCACGTACTCGAGGAGTCGGCCGAAGGTCTCCGAGGCGTAGTACGGGCTGGAGGTATCGGCGATGAGGTGGAGACTCATAGAGCCACCCTTGAGTACGACCTTCTCGATGCCGAGGTGATGGCCGAGACGGCGTAGGCGAGGGATGAGGACAAGCTCTTCGGTCTCTGGGGGAAGGGCACCGAAGCGGTCGCGCAGTCGGGAGGCAAAGTCCTCAAGCTCCTTGTCTTCGCTGAGGCTGTCCAGCTCACGATAGAGGAGGATACGCTCGCTATCCGAGGGTACGTACTCATCGGGAAGGGCGAGCTCGAGGTCACTCTCTACCTGCGTCTCGGCGACGAAGCGGTCGGCGAGCTCACTGCCGTCACTCTGCTTATCGTCGTCGGCATAGACGTGTGCGAACTCATCGGCCTTGAGCTCTCGGATAGCTTCGGAGAAGACCTTCTGATAGGTCTCGTAGCCCATATCGGTGATGAAACCACTCTGCTCGGCGCCGAGGACGTTGCCTGCACCACGCTGGTCGAGGTCTTGCAGGGCAATGCGTATGCCGCTACCCAGATCGCTGAAGCTCTCGATAGCACGCAGACGGCGCTTGGAGTCTTCGCTGAGGCCCTCGAGCGGAGGAGTGAGGAGGTAGCAGAAGGCCTTGCGGTCGCTACGTCCTACACGGCCACGGAGCTGATGCAGTTCGCTCAGGCCATAGTGGTGTGCATCGTGGATCATGATGGTATTGGCGTTCGGCACGTCGATGCCATTCTCGATGATCTTCGTCGCCACGAGGACGTCGTACTCGTGGTTGCCGAAGTCGATGAGGATCTGCTCCATCTCCTTCGGTGCCAGCTGCCCGTGGGCGACGGCGATGCGTGCGTCGGGGACCTCGCGCTGGATGAGGGCAGCGAGGTTCTCAATGTTGCTGATGCGGCTATTGACGAAGTACACCTGCCCGTTGCGACTCATCTCGAAGCCCACGGCCTCGCGGATGATCTGCGGGGTGGTCTGCGTGAGGAGCGTCTCTACGGGACGGCGGTTGGCAGGTGGGGTATTGAGGTTCGAGAGGTCACGCGCACCCATCAGTGAGAACTGTAGGGTACGGGGGATAGGCGTGGCACTCATCGTGAGCGTGTCGACATTGACCTGAAGCTGACGGAGCTTCTCCTTTGTGGCGACGCCGAACTTCTGCTCTTCGTCGATGATCAGGAGGCCGAGGTCGTGGAACGCTACGTCCTTGCTCGTCAGGCGGTGCGTGCCGATGATGATGTCGATCTTCCCCTCACGGAGGTCTGCGAGGATAGCGCGAAGCTCCTTCGGCGTGCGGGCACGTGAGATGTAGTCGACACGGACGGGGAAGTCCTTCAGTCTCTTAGAGAAGGTGCGGTAGTGCTGGTATGCTAAGACCGTCGTGGGGACGAGGACGGCGACCTGCTTGCCGTCGGTGGCAGCCTTGAAGGCGGCACGCACGGCTACCTCCGTCTTTCCGAAGCCAACATCCCCGCAGAGGAGGCGGTCCATCGGATAAGGGCGCTCCATATCGGCCTTCACAGCGGTGACGGCAGCGGCTTGGTCGGGGGTGTCCTCGAAGGCGAACGATGCCTCAAGCTCGTGCTGGAGGTAGGTGTCGAGGCTGAAGGCAAAGCCCTCTGTCTCACGGCGCTTGGCGTAGAGACGTATCAGATCACGGGCGATATCCTTGATGCGCTTCTTCGTGCGCTCCTTGATACGCTGCCATGCCCCTGAGCCGACGGCGCTGAGCGTGACTTCTTTCCCCCCTTCGCCCGAGCGGTAGTGGGAGAGCTTGTGCAGGCTATGCAGGTTGACATAGATGGTGTCATTGTTGCGGTAGACGAGCTTGACGAACTCCTGCATGTGGTCGCCCTGAGGCATGCTCACCAGGCCGTCGAAGCGCCCGATACCGTGGTCAGCGTGGACGATGAGGTCGCCACGGCTGAAGCTCTGGATCTCCTTCAGTGAGAGTGTAACCTTCCCCGAGCTGGCCTTGTCGCTGCGCAGGGTGTACTTGTGGTAGCGGTCGAAGAGCTCGTGCTCGGTGAGCAGTACCCAGCGATGATCTTCGTCGACGAAGCCCTCGTGCAGGCCGAGGGTCACCTCTGTAGGTAGCTCGGCTTCGCTGAGGCGTGGGGTGAGGATGTCGCGGGCACGCTCGTGACCCTCACGGCTTGCTGCACATATATATATGGTATAGCCGTCGGCACGCCAAGAGCGGATCTGGGCGGCCAGACCATCATAGTCCTTGTGGAAGAGGGGCTGGCGTGTGGTGTGGAAGTGCAGGCCATTCGGTGTCGCCTCGTCCGTCAGCTCGTAGCCCGAGAGTGCCTGGATCTCGGAGAAGAGCTGGCTGGGCTCGATGAGCATGCGTCGCAGCGCCTCCAGGTCTTCGAAGCCTTCGCCGTCTTGCAGCAGTGGGGCTTCGGTCCAAGTCATCTCAAGGCGGGTGCTCAGTGATCCGCCACCCGAGAGGAGGAGTTGAGTGCCTGCAGGGAGCAGGCTGATGAGCGAAGTGAGGTCGCCTGAGCCCTGAGAGAGGTCGGGACTCAGCGTGATCTCTGTGAGCTGACGTACGGAGAGCTGGCTGTCGACCTCGAAGCAGCGCACGCTCTCGACTTCGTCATCGAAGAAGTCCAGGCGGTAGGGGAGCTCGGAGGCAAAGGAATAGATGTCTACAATGCTCCCACGCAGGGCGAACTGCCCCGGCTCATAGACGTAGTCCACGCGCTCGAAGCCCCAAGCGAGGAGCTGGTCACGCAGGTGGTCACGCTCGATGACGTCCCCCCGATGGATGATGAGAGGCTCTTCCTTCGTGCCACTCTCCTGGGGGATACCCTCCATGAGGGCCTCGGGATAGGTGACGAGGATGGGTAGGGGAGTGCCGCCTGGTGCTGCTGCACTTATCAGGGCGCTGAGCACCATGGAGCGCAGGAGGGCGCTCGACTCATCACGGTGCCCATAGCGGATAGCACGGCGATAGGCTGAGGGGAAGAAGAGTACGCCATCCTCGCCCAAGAGCTGGGCTAAGTCCGAATAGAAGTAGCCGGCCTCCTCTTCGTCACGTAGGAGTGCCACGAGCGGTGCCGCCTGGCGGATGCGCGGAGCGACGAAGGCACGGGCAGAACCCATGAGCCCCGAGAGGGAGCGACGGGTGTGAGGTGGAAGGGGCTGGGAGAGGGAGACTCCTTGCTCAGAAAGCCCCGTCATGAGGGGCGGCTGGAAGGTAGGGCGGGATGGATTTGTATCGACCTGTTTCACACTGCGAAGATACGGCTTCTCCCCCACGTATGGAGCCTGCCGTGCTATTCCTGTTCGTGGGGGAGAAGTTACCTCTAGGAACGGCCTTTCTACGCCGAGCTTTTCTGCGCCTTCGCAGTAAGGGTGGTGCGAACCTATATAGGTCAGCCCGCCGACCTATATAGGTACGTGGGTAGAGCTATATAGGATGGCGAAGAAAGCTATATAGCTTTATGAAGTGACCTATATGAGGTCGTTGTTCCGCGTATGGATAAAAATTGTGGAGGAGTGGCAGAGAAGTTTGGACTACGTACGTGGCTCTAATATCTACGTACGTGGATATTTGGATTGACGTGCCTAGTCTTTAAGACTACGTACATAGACAGAGGAAATCCACTACGGGAAGGTGCTTTTTTCTTCACGAGAAGGATACTTTTCCTTCCGCTGGATAAGAAAAAAAGAGGGGGGGAGAGAGCCGTCATAGGAGGGTGATCCGATGACGAAAACCCTGCCGAATTCACGCGCTTTTACTGATAAATCAAGGATACTTCCTAAATTTGGGGCTATGATCAAGCGGAATTCTCTAAAGTGGATGGCCGTTATCGCTGTCTTCCTCTCCTTCTTCCCTTCGCTGTGGGCAGGCTCTTCGGATAGCCTTTTGGTGAAGCTCAATCAGACGATCGAGCAGCGTCCATCCTATATGCAGCGCAAGGAGGAGGCCTTAGAGACCCTGCGACAGAGCTTGAGTAAGCTGAGTGCTGGGAACGTGGAGGGGCGCATGAACCTCTACGAGGCACTGTGGCAGGAGAACCGCTCATACAATACCGACTCCTCGCTCTTCTATGCTACGGCACTCTCCCAGCTGGCTCAGCAGGCAGGCAATGAGGAGCAGAAGCAGAACGCCCTGCTCCATCGGGCTACGGCACTGATGACGATCGGGATGTTCAAGGAAGCCGATGAGATCATCAAGCCGCTGCGTGAGGGGGGCGTCCTCCCAGGGCAGCGTAGCCAGTTCTTCCACCTCTGCCGAAGCCTCTTCGGCCTCATGGCGGACTATGCCGTGACGGCACAAGAGAAAGCGGCCTATGCCAGCCTCACCGATGACTTCCGCGACTCGCTGCTGACGATCTATGAGGCAGGGTCGAATATGTATCGGATGATCTATGCCGATAAGCTGACCGCCCATGGCAAGTATGCCGAGGCCCTACGTGAGCTCTTGCCCTTCACGCCCACGGGCGATGGGCGCTTCGACGCGGGCTACCACTACACCATCGCCGAGGCCTACTACCACATGGGGCGTATCGAGGAGGCCCGACACTACTACACGCTGGCCGCTATCAGCGACATGCAGAGCGATACACGTGAGTACATCGCCCTGCGCAAGCTCGCTGTGATCCTCTTCCAGTCGGGTGACATCGACCGAGCCTACCACTACCTCACGCTGTGTATGGCCGATGCGAAGGCGTGTAATGCCCGCCTCCGTATCCTCGAGATCCTCGATACCTTCCCCGTCGTCAATGAGGCTTATCTGGAGAAGAAGCAGCAGCAACAGCGTATCATCACAGGGGTCCTTATCGCCATCAGCCTCCTTGTCGTGAGCCTCACCTTCGCCATCTTCAGCGTCCTGAAGCAGAAGAAAGCCCTACAGCAGGCGCAGACGGATCTGGCGCATGCCAATAGTCAGCTCAATGAGGTCAACCGCACGCTCGTGGAGTACAACGAGGAGATGAAGCGGCAGAATCAGCTCATCACCGAGACCTCGTACCTCAAGGAGGCCTACATCACCCAGTACATGGATCAGTGCTCAAGCTATCTGGAGAAGATGGAGAGCTTCCGTAAGCGCCTGCGTCAGCTCCTCAGCGCTGGCAAGACGAAGGAGATCCAGCAGGCTCTCACCTCATACAATCAGGAGGTCGAGACGGAGCTGGCAGAGTTCTACGATAGCTTCGACACGACCTTTATCAACCTCTTCCCGACCTTCGTCGAGGACTTCAATGCACTCCTCCGTGAGGACGAGCAGGTACAGCTCAAGCCAGGGCAGAAGCTCAATACCGAGCTGCGTGTCTTCGCACTCATCCGTCTCGGTATCACCGACAGCACCAAGATCGCACACTTCCTGCGCTACTCGGTGACGACGATTTACAACTACCGTACCCGCATGCGCAATCGTGCTCGAGGCGACCGTGACGAGCTCGAGAAGCAGGTCATGGAGATCGGGAAAAAGGCTCTGAAAGGCGCCAATCCGCCCCAATAATCACTACTTTTTTTGTCTGCAAAAAGAGGGTAA
Organism: Porphyromonas sp. oral taxon 279 str. F0450; assembly: GCF_000292995.1. Taxonomy (NCBI): domain Bacteria; kingdom Pseudomonadati; phylum Bacteroidota; class Bacteroidia; order Bacteroidales; family Porphyromonadaceae; genus Porphyromonas; species Porphyromonas sp. oral taxon 279. The sequence continues at coordinate 18,392 of NZ_ALKJ01000044.1, forward strand.
GTTGCTAAGTATCAGAGTGGATGTTTCTACACCAACTATATACTTAGTACCTCACCCTCTTCGCGTATGCATTTCGTCTATCTTCGTTGGTAGCGATCCAGGTGAGCTAAGGCTCAGCCACTCATCCGAGTCGCCAGATACCTAACTGTTGGGATAAAAATTCTAACCTACATATCAATGATGGAAACTGTACAAAGCGTGGATACCTCGCTGCGGCGACTACTCCTCTCATCGACCTTGGTACTCACCTCGGTCAGCCTCTTTGCCCAGACCGTGAGCGTCAAGGGTACCGTGACTGATCCAGCAGGTGAGCCCATCATCGGGGCGACCGTCCTCGAGAAGGGTACGACCAATGGTACCATGACCGATGCCAAGGGGCACTTTGTCCTCAAGGCTAAGAATCCTAAGGCTACGATCCGCGTGAGCTACGTCGGATACAAGCCCCTTGAGATAGCCCTTGATGGCCGTCGTGAGATCAAGGTCGTCCTCACCGAAGATGCCGCTACGCTCAATGAGGTCGTCGTCGTCGGCTATGGCACGATGGGCAAGAAGGAGCTGACCTCCGCTGTCACCCACGTCTCCTCCAAGAACTTCTCTCAGATGGCTACCGTCGACCCCTCGATGATGATCCAGGGGAAGGTCGCTGGTGTGAGCATCACGAATACCGGAGCAGGTGACCCCAACAATCAGGCAAGCATCCAGGTGCGTGGGGTCTCCTCCCGTGCTGCAGGCCTCGGCCCACTCATCGTCATCGACGGGGTGCCTGGTGGTAACCTGACGAACCTTAACCCCAACGATATCGAGAGCTTCGACATCCTCAAGGATGGGGCTGCCAGTGCTATCTATGGTACGCGCGGATCGAATGGGGTCATCCTCGTGACGACGAAGAAGGGCGCCCGTGACGGCAACCTTCATACGACCTACACGGGTACGGTCTCCTTCGACGTCATCAAGCGCGAGCTCGATATGCTCAGTGCTGATGAGTATCGTGCAAACCGCTTGGCCTCGGGTGTCGGCTACGACCTCGGGGGCAGTGTCGACTGGCTTGATGCGGTGAGCCGTGTCGGGGCACGCACCCAGCACTCGCTCAGCCTCAGCGGTGGTAGTGCTCGCTCGAACTATCGTGTGTCGGCTGACTACCGCAGCGCCAATGGTATCGATCTCTATTCGGGGCGTGAGGAGTATGGTGCGCGTGTCGCACTGAACCACACGGCAAAGGGTGGTCTCATCACCTTCTCGCTGAATGTCGCTCCCCGTATCGCCTACCGCAAGAATGCCTCTTGGGATGTCTTCCGCAATGCTGTCGAGGCTAACCCCACGACACCTATCATGGACCCCAAGGATCCTTCGCTCTACTACAACTTCAAGGGGCAGGCTGCTGGCTACAATCCGCTCGAGCTCCTGAAGAAGGATAAGAGCACGGGTACGACGAAGCTCCTTGACTGGGACGGTACCGTCAAGCTCAACCTCCTGCCTCTGCTCCTGAATAAGGAGGATCGTCAGACGCTGACCACGCAGCTGACCTTCGCTGACCACCAGTATGACAACTACAATCAGTGGTTTCGCCCCTCGACGAGCACGCTGGCGATCAATGCCGGTCGTGAAGGTGAGGCCTCGCAGGACTACTCGAAGAGTGCTATACGTACCCTCGAGTGGGTCACGAACTACGCCAACTCCTTCGGCAATCACAACTTCAAGGTGATGGCAGGGTACTCCTATCAGTATGAGCAGTACTCAGGGCTGAACGCTGCGAATAAGGACTTCCCCAACGATGCGCTCGAGGACAACAACCTCGGTAGCGGTACTTACGCTAAGGATGAAGGGGAGCTCGGTATGGGGTCCTATAAGAATGACTCCAAGCTCATCTCCTTCTTTGGTCGTGTGAGCTACGACTGGAAGGGCCGCTATATGCTGACGGCTTCACTCCGCCACGAAGGCTCGTCGAAGTTCGGTGAGCACCACAAGTGGGGGAACTTCCCCGCTATCTCTGCCGGCTGGCGTATCTCTGACGAAGCCTTTATGGCTGGGACGAAGAGCTGGCTCACGGACCTTAAGCTCCGTGGTGACTTCGGTATCACGGGGAACCAGTCCTTCGACAGCTACCGCTCGCTCAACACGATGTCGGGCTTCGGCTACTACCTATATAATGGTAAGTACTATCAGGTATGGGGACCTGGCAAGAACGTCAACCCGGACCTGCGCTGGGAGAAGGGTCAGAACTGGAACGTCGGTCTCGACTGGACGCTCTTCGGTGGTGACCTCTACGGCTCCTTCAACTACTACAGCCGTAAGCAGCAGGACCTCCTCGGTGACTACAATGTCTCGGTACCTCCCTATCTCTTCACCTCGACCTTCGTCAACGTAGGTACGATGCGCAATAGTGGCTTCGAATTCGACCTCACGTGGAATGCCGTCAAGACGAAGGACTTCACCTACACGATCAATGTCATCGGGGCTACGATGAGCAATAAGTTCGTGGACTTCAGCAATGATAAGTTCGTCGGGCAGGACTACTACGACGTCGTCAGCACGGAGGATCCCTATCCCTTCCATAACCTGCAGCGTATCGAGAAGGGCAAGCGTATCGGGAACTTCTACATGCTGAAGTATGCTGGGGTAGATCCTCAGGGGCGCTGGGTAGTCTACGACAAGGACGGCGACAAGGTCCTTGCCGATAATGCTACCGACGATGACCGTCAGTATGTGGGCAATGGCTTGCCTCAGTTCACCGGCTCGATGACCCATACCCTGCGCTACAAGAATATCGATGCCTCGCTCTTCTTCCAGACGGCACTCGGCTTCGACCTCTTCAATATCCACGACTTCTACTATGGGACGCGGAACTTCCAGGGCAATGTGATGGACAAGGCTTATAGCAAGAATAAGATCGTCTCGCAGAACCCCATCGTCTCCGACTACTTCCTCGAGCCCGGGGACTACCTCAAGCTCTCCTCAGTCAGCCTCGGCTATACGCTGAATCTGAAGAAGAAGTACATTGATGCTGTCCGCATCTACGCTACGGCGAGCAACCTCTTTACCATCACCAAGTTCTCTGGTATCGACCCCTCGAACTATCAGGTCAATGGGCTGAACCCAGGGGCTACGGGCTCTCGCTCGTACTACCCCTCGACCCGTCAGTTCATGATCGGTACGCAGGTCAACTTCTAATCTACTGATGGACATCACTGTCTGTGACATCATACAGAGTAAGCAATGAGAAGGACAATGAAATATATGGCAGGTGCGCTCGTCGCTGCCAGCCTCGTGGGATGTACTAACCTGGACGAGAATCTCTACGATCAGGTCGCCTCACAGAACTACTATAACACGAAGTCGGACGTCATCCGTGCCGTCTTCCGCCCCTTCGAGCACGCCTTCTGGAGCGTGCAGAGCCGCCACGTGCTCAATGAAGAGTCCGCTGACCAGCTCATCACCCCCACCCGCGAAGACTGGTGGGATGATGGTGGACGCTGGGCGCGTATGCACCGCCATGAGTGGCTCACGACCAATGGCGAAGCCCAGACGGAGTACAATGGTTGCTTCCAAGGGATCATGCAGGCTAACCTCGTGATCGAGGACCTCGAGCAGCGCTCAGCCGCGAAGTTCGGGTTCTCTGATGCGGAGTTCAAGAACCTCAAGGCGCAGAATAGAGTGCTGCGTGCGTGGTTCTACCTCCGTCTGCTGGACGCCTTCCGCAACGTCCCTCTGGCGGTGAGCTACTATGACACGAGCAAGAACTCCACGGGTCAGGTAGAGCCTCGTAAGGTCTATGACTTCATCGAGTCTGAGCTGAAGGCAGTCCTGCCCGAGCTGACTCGCAAGATGTCTCTCGGAGGCAATCAGGCCGCGCAAGGTCAGTGGACGCAGGCCAGTGCCGCAGCTCTCTTGGTGCGCCTCTACCTCAATGCAAAGGTCTACATCGGTGAGGACCACTACACCGAGTGTGCGCAGTACGCTCAGGATATCCTCGACGGCAAGTACGGCTCCTACAAGGTAGCTGACCGCTGGGACGCTGCCTTCGACTGGGACAACCAGACCTCTGACGAAGTCATCTTCGCCTTCCCTGCCTCAGCGGGTCGTACACACTGGCACTACAATGGTGATATGTTCTGGTGGTCTGTCCCCTCTAAGGCCAGTGACTGGCTCAAGGATACGAAGAATAAGGTCGGTACGCACAACATCAAGTACTCGGCTTCTCCCAGCTACAACCCCAAGGGAGAGAAGTACACCTATGAGCTGGGTATGCCTATCGAGCGCTTCAAGCAATATCCCTCGGATGTCCGCCTGAAGATGTACACGAACCTCGGTAACAACCGCCGCGAAGGGCTCTTCATCTTCGGTAAGATCTCCTACACGGATGACAAGGGGCAGACGGCTTACCTCAAGGATCACAACGGGCGCTACACGCTTGACCTGCGTGATGCCGTAGGGAAGTTCGGCGGTACCGACGGGAATAAGTGGCTCGCTACCTCTGAGAGCCGTCTGGAGGACGGCGACGATAACTCTGGCTGGATGTTCGCCAAGTATCCTCTCTACTCTGACGATGAGTCAGGGCAGCTCGAGGCAGACTACTGTGAGATCCGCCTGCCTGAGATCATCTACAGCCTCGCCGAATGCAAGCTCCGCAGTGGTGATGCGACCACTGCTGCCCAGCTACTGAATAGCGTCCGTAAGCGTAACTATCCCTCCTCCGACTGGTCGACGGCTCTCTATGCTCCCGAGGGTACGGCACAGCTCGATCTCAAGGAAATGCTCGCCGAATGGGGCCGTGAGTTCTTCGCCGAAGGGCGTCGCCGTATCGACCTCATCCGCTTCGGGAAGTTCCTCGATGCTTGGTGGGATAAGAAGGCCGATGCCGATAGCCACACGCTCATCTTCCCGCTTCACCGAGATATCCTTGGGGCTAACCGCAACCTTAAGCAGAACCCCGGCTACTAACTCCACTACATACTAAGGTGTAATCTCTAAAGCACACAGATTAGACATGAACAGAATATTCAAGTATGGGATATGGGCTCTCGCAGTGCTCGCCGTCCCAGCGGTCCTCCAGTCATGCCATGATGACAAGGACATCGTAGTCATCGACGAGGAGCTCCCTCTCAAGGTCGACCATCTCTATATGGTAGGTGACGCTACGCCTGCGGGCTGGAGCATTGACAATCCTGCCGAGCTGGTACGCGATGCCAGCAATAAGTTCGTCTTCACTTACCATGGCCGTCTCGCCGCAGGGGAGCTGAAGTTCCCTCTCGCTAAGGGCGACTGGGGGGCGACCTTCATCTATGCTCCGAAGGCAAACACCGAGATCAATAGTAAAGGTGTCGCCGAGAGCGGCATCAGCGTTCGCCGAGGAGGTGACGACACGAAGTGGAAGGTCACCGAGTCGGGTACCTATCTGCTGACAATCAACCTGCGTGAGCGCACGATCCAGGCTGTCTATGAGGGCGCTGAGCCCGTGACACCTATCACGACCTCTACGCTGGGCTTCATCGGTGACGCTACTCCTGCGGGCTGGTCAACGACGGAGGCTACGACCTTCACGAAGACCTCCGACAGCCCCCTGCAGTTCACCTATGAGGGAGCACTGAAGACGGGTGAATTCAAGCTCGTCTCTGACGCTACGGTCCTCAAGGACTACGCTGGTCCCTACATCCAGGCTCCCGAGGCAGGTGTGACACTCAGCCACGAAGGGGTATCCAAGCAGGGTATGGTCGCTGGTGGCGCAGACAATAAGTGGACGGTCACCGAGGCTGGGACGTATAAGCTCGTCTTCGACGTCACGAACCGCACGATCAAGGTAGAGTCCTTCACCGCTGCCCCCAAGAGTGATCCTTGGAAGACCGAGACGCTCTACGCTCTTGGCGATGCTGCCGGTGGCTGGAATATCGGCGAGGCGCTTGCCTTCAAGAAGGTCGGTGAGCATAAGTTCGTCTACGCTGGCGAGCTCAAGGCTGGAGCACTGAAGCTCATGGCTACGAATACCGGTGGCTTCGATGACGTGGCTAAGGACTGGTTCTATGCTTCGGCTGCCGATGTCGAGATCTCGGACGCTACGACCAGCGCACTGGACGTCGTCGCTGGTACCAATAAGAGTGCTGACAATAAGTGGAAGGTCACGAAGGCTGGCAACTACGTCCTCACCATCGATATGAAGACGCACAAGCTCACCGCCGAATACGTCGGTGGTGCCAGCACGAGTATCGCTACTGCTGAGGCACGCCTCGTCGGTGGTGCTACGCCTAAGGGCTGGGATATCAAGGGGACGGCGATGACGAAGAGTAGCTCCTCGCCCCTTGAGTTCTCTTGGCAGGGTGCTCTCGGTAACGGGGAGTTCAAGGTGGCTCTCACCTCGACCAACGATGACTTCTCTGGTGACTGGCTTCAGGCCCCTCAGGCTGATACGGAGGTGAATGCCTCGGGCATCAGTGCTGGCGACGTCGTCAAGGGCGGTGCTGACCACAAGTGGAAGGTGACGCAAGCAGGTACCTACAAGATCACCATCAACTTCTCCACGAAGAAGATCAACGTCACGTATATCGGTGCATAGCCGACGACTCTAACAAGACAATAGGAATATGAAGAAATATCTCATCGCCGCACTGGCGCTGGCAGCTCTTATGACCAGCTGCAATAGCAACACGTGGGACGTGACGAGTGACCTCAGCGTCGACAAGGTCGACCCTACGCAGGGCTTGACGCCATTGGCTCAAGACCCAGGGATGGACTATGCTCCGCTCTACTGGAGCGTCTATGGCGCACTGCGTCAGCAGGAGAAGGACGGCTCCTTCCCCAATATCTTCACCGAGAAGGACTGGGATGAAGCTATTGACTTCGTCGCTACCAACCTCAAGCCCTACGGCTACGATATGCTTGTCACCGATGGCTTCGCTGCCATGGGTGGGGACGACGGATATATGACGCGCTACAGCCGCTCTCAGAAGGATGAGAGCTCTCCCGAGATCGAGCTCTCTACGATCATCGCCAAGCTCAAGGCTAAGGGCCTCAAGCTCGGGGTCTACGACAATCCCTTCTGGCTGCACTATAGCAATCCTAATGCGATCATCCCAGGTACTGACGGCATCACTGTCGGTAGCCTGCGCTACAATCCCGAGAAGGATAAGGATGTCCTCCACCCCACGAAGAATGATCAGTTCGGTTGGGTGCTCACCGATCACCCTGGAGCTGAGCAGCACTTCGAGGCCTTCTTCAAGCACTACGCTGATATGGGTGTGCACTTCATCCGTATGGACTTCCTCTCCTGGTATGAAGACGGTATGAACTACAGCGACCAGATCGACCGCGGCTATGGACGTGAGCGCTATGTGCGTGGGATGCAGTGGATCAATAAGTACGCCCGTAAGTACGGCGTCTATGTCTCCCTTGTTATGCCTCACCTCAAGAACAATGCGATCATCGAGAAGTACGCTGGCAATATGATCCGTATCAATGCCGACGCTCTCGAAGGCTCTTGGTACCGCTTCTCGGAGAACAACCGTGGCTCGCTGCGTGGTGGCTGGCCTAACTCAGAGAATGCCTTTGACGGCTTCATCAACTGGTCGAAGATCTCGGGTCGTGGCAAGGTTCGCCTCGATGGGGACTTCATCCGCCTCGCTTCCTTCGCCAGCGATGATGAGAAGCGCTCGGCTATCTCTCTGCCTCTGATGGCAGGTGGGCCTATTGCCGTCACGGACTACCCCAATGCCCATGACCTCACCTTCTTCCAGAATGAAGAGCTGCTCGCCCTGCAGAAGGACGGCTTCGTCGGTCAGCCCTACAAGCGTGACCTCTGGGGTATCGATGGCGAGATCTGGTACGGCCAGCTGAAGGACGGCTCTTGGGTCGTCGGCCTCTTCAACCGCGATCAGTCTGCCGCCACGCGCTCCGTTATGCTCTCACAGATCGGCATCCACGGCTCGTGGAAGGCTCGCAACCTCTGGACACATGAGGATGAAGGTACGGTCTCAGGGACGATCTCCGCAGAGATCCCCGCGCATGGCTGTAAGATCCTCAAGCTCTCGAAGCTGTAAGATCCTCCGCTCCGAGCATCTATTTAATGTTGAGTAGAGCCTCTTGCCCTATGCGGGCAGGCTCGTAGTATGCCCCAGTCCAAGTGCGGGCTGGGGCATGCCTATCTCTAAGAGTTTATACCCATACCATTCATATAGCTAAGCAGATATGAGAAGATTCTTTATGCTTATGTGCCTCGTGTGCCTGGGGCTCGCTGGTCGAGTCCATGCCTCCGAGGTGACATCCCCCAACGGTGAGATGAAGCTGACCTTCACCCTCCGTGACTCCAAGCCCTATTATTCGGTCTCCTTCCGAGGTAAGCCCGTCATCAAGCCCAGCCGCCTCGGCTACGAGCTCCACAATGCGGAGAACCTCCTCGAGGGCTTCACGCAGACGGGGGAGAAGACCTCGACCTTTGACGAGACCTGGACGCCTGTCTGGGGCGAGAATAAGACCATCCGCAATCACTACAAGGAGCTGCTGGTGGGTCTCATCCAGGAGAAGACGGGGCGTGTGATGAACCTCCGCTTCCGTGTGTATGACGAGGGCGTCGGCCTGCGCTATGAGTTCCCTCAGGAGGGCAGTAAGCTGAATTACTTCGTCGTCAAGGAGGAGTGCACCGAGTTCGCCCTCACGGGTGACCATATCGCTTGGTGGATCCCTGGTGATTACGACACGCAGGAGTACGAGTATTCGCGCTCACGCCTTAGCGAGATCCGCCCGCTCTTCAAGAAGAAGGTGACGGACAATGCTTCACAGACTTCCTTCTCCGAGACGGGGGTACAGACCTCTCTGCAGCTCAAGACGGACGATGGCCTCTACATCAATCTCCACGAGGCTGCGCTGGTGAACTATCCTGCGATGCACCTCAATCTCGATGATAAGAACATGGTCTTCCGCTCTTGGCTGACTCCCGATGCACAGGGTATCAAGGGCTACCTCCAGACGCCCTGCCAGAGCCCTTGGCGTACGATCATGATCACCGACGATGCGCGCAAGGTCCTCTCCTCGCACCTCATCCTCAATCTCAACGAGCCCTGTAAGATCAAGGATACCTCTTGGATCCACCCCACGAAGTACGTCGGCGTATGGTGGGAGATGATCTCGGGTAAGGGCGACTGGGCCTATACCTCTCAGTTCCCCTCCGTCAAGCTCGGCATCACCGACTACGCGAAGGCTAAGCCCTCGGGCCGTCACTCGGCAAATAATGAGAATGTCCGCCGCTACATTGACTTTGCCGCTCAGCATGGCTTTGGTGGCGTCCTCGTCGAGGGCTGGAATATCGGTTGGGAAGACTGGTTCGGCAACTCTAAGGAATATGTCTTTGACTTCCAGACGCCTTACCCCGACTTCGATATCAAGGCGCTCAATGAGTATGCGCACTCCAAGGGCGTGAAGCTAATCATGCACCACGAGACCTCCTCGTCCATCATGAACTACGAGAAGCACATGGACCAAGCCTATCAGCTGATGAAGGACTATGGCTATGATGCGGTGAAGAGCGGCTATGTCGGCAACCTCATCCCTCGTGGTGAGCACCACTACAGCCAGATCGCTATCAATCACTACCAGCATGCCATCGAGCGCGCTGCAGACTACAAGATCATGGTCAATGCCCACGAGGCTGTCCGTCCTACGGGGCTCTGCCGTACCTATCCTAACCTCATCGGCAACGAGAGCGCACGTGGTACGGAGTATCAAGCCTTCGGCGGGATCACCCCTGGGCATACGGCTATCCTTCCCTTCACGCGTCTGCAGGGCGGCCCCATGGACTACACGCCTGGTATCTTCGAGATGCAGTGCTCCAATGGCTCACGTGCCAACTCCACCATCGGTGGGCAGCTCGCTCTCTATGTGACGATGTACAGCCCGCTGCAGATGGCTGCTGACTTCCCTGAGAACTATGAGAAGCACCTCGATGCCTTCCAGTTCATCAAGGATGTCGCCCTCGACTGGGATAAGTCCATCTACCTCGAGGCTGAGCCTATGGAGTATATCACCGCAGCTCGTAAGGCAAAGGGCTCCAGCAGCTGGTTCGTCGGTAGCGTCACGGGTCTGAAGCCTCACAACTCGACCCTGCGTCTGGACTTCCTCGACAAGGGGAAGACGTATGTAGCTACGGTCTATGCCGATGCTCCCGATGCCGACTACAAGACCAACCCACAGGCCTATACCATCACTAAGGGACTGGTCACGGCTAAGTCTGTCCTCAAGCTCCACTCGGTAGCTGGTGGTGGCTATGCTATCAGTATCGTAGAGGCTAAGGATACGAAGGGTCTCAAGCCCCTGAAGTAATCCGCCTATTCTATATAGATAAGGAGGCTGAGCTACGGCACTATGCCTGTGCTCAGCCTCCTCTCTTTGTGCCCTTGCCCTCCCTCAAGATACCCCACACACTCTATATATATTGTATGCGTATGCCGAAGATGATCTCGAGCCTCTCCCTCTCTGCAGCTCTCCTCTTCTCAGCTGAAGCTCAAGAGCCCACACTACCCCGTATGGAGCTCGCTACCGATAAGGCCTGTTATCTACCAGGTGAGATGGTACACCTCACCGCCTCGGGTACACCTCCCTCCGCCCTCTTCATCCGCTACCGCCACGGAGCGCAGATCCTCGCTGAGGTCCCCTATGCCGAGGTGGTGAAGGCTGGCCGCTGGTCATGGCGCCCTCCACGGCGGGACTTTCAGGGCTATCTCGTAGAGGTCTATACCCGCTCTGCCGAATGTGAGCTGGTCGTCGCTACCATCGCCGTCGATGTGTCCAGTGACTGGCGACGCTTCCCCCGCTACGGCTTCGTGGCGGACTTTGATGATGGGGGAGATCCTACTGCTAAGCGCACCCGCATCGCCGAGGAGATGGCCTTCCTCAATCGCTGCCATATCAATGGCGTGCAGTTCCAAGACTGGCAGTGGAAGCATCATTATCCCGCTCCTCTCGATGCCAAGGGGCAGCTGATGCCCGCCTACCGTGACGTCAGCAACCGCTGGGTCAAGGCCGAGCACGTCCGCCACTACATCGAGCTACAGCACCGCTACGGGATGAAGTCGATCTTCTACAACCTCTGCTTCGGGTCGTGGAAGGGAGCTACGGAAGATGGTGTGCAGGAGGCTTGGGCGCTCTATGCTCAGCCCAAGGAGGGTAAGAGGTATCAGGATTTCCATGGCCTTCCCTCGAGCTGGCAGAGTAATATCTACCTCCTGGATCCAGGGAACGCAGATTGGCAGCGCTATCTCTGCGACCGCAATGACGAGGTCTATCGGCTCTTTGACTTCGATGGCTATCAGATCGACCAGCTGGGCAGTCGTGGCCCACGCTATGATGCGACGGGGCGCGAGGTCCATCTCCCACGCGCCTATGCCTCCTTCATCAAGGCCGTCAAGAAGCGTCGTCCCGAGAAGCGTCTCATCATGAATGCCGTCTCGGGCTATGGCGCTGCCGAGATCATCGGCACAGGGAAGCTGGACTTCTGCTACAATGAGGTCTGGGGCAATGGCAACGGCTATGGAGGTACTTCCGAAGCGGCCTTTGCCAACCTCTATGAGATCATCAAGCGCAATGATAGCCTGAGCCGTCACCGCCTCCCGACGGTCTTCGCTGCGTATCTGAACTATGATAAGGCTGATCACGGTGGGCGAGGGGATAAGCTGATGAATACCCCAGGAGTATTACTGACCGATGCGGTGATGTTCGCCCTCGGTGGGTCACACCTTGAGCTGGGAGACCACATGCTCTCACGCGAGTATTTCCCCGCAGCACCCCTGGCGATGAGTCCCGAGCTACGGGAGGCTATCGTCCACTACTATGACTTCCTCACGGCTTATCAGAACTGGCTCCGTGGGACGACCTCCCGCCATGCCTTCACACCTCGTATCTGGACGACGAGTACCGACGTCCAGCTCACGACTTGGCCTCCGAAGGCAGATGCTATCACTGCCTTCGCTAAGCAGGTCGGCCCGAGACAGCAGGTCGTGCATCTGCTGAACTTCCTGGGGACGAATGACCTCTCTTGGCGGGATGTCGATGGCACTCGCCCTGAGCCTCGCTTGGTGCGTCAGCTACCGCTCCAGTTGGAGAGTGCGGAGCGTGTCGTCCGTGTCTGGGCAGCCTCGCCTGACCTGCGTGGCGGAGCCCCCGAGCTCCTGCCATTCACCCAGCGTAGCGGGGTGGTATCGGTTACGCTCCCTGCGCTCCACTACTGGACGATGCTCGTCCTGGAGCTGGCACCTGCTCGTTAGCTCCCCCTCATTCATAAGTTGATAGGTGTTGTTGGCCCCGTCTCGTAGACCCTCGGTCTATGGGGCGGGGCTTCGCCTTATCGCGCGTATTCCTCTTGTCCAGCGGAGGGAAAAGCGTCCTTCTCGTGAAGGAAAAAGCACCTTCACGTAGTGGTTTTCTTCTATCTATGCACGTAGTCTTAAAGACCAGGCACGCAAATCCAAATATCCACGTACGTAGATATTAGATCCACGTACGTAGTCCCAACTTATCTGCCACTCGTCCGCAACTTTTATCCCTACGCAGAGCAACAATCTAATATAGGTTCACGCACGGACCAATATAGGTCAGCCCACCGACCCATATAGGTTGATAGCTCTCCCTTATATTCCTCCCTATTTCTCGGCAAGGAAAAAGGTGGCATTGGGGGGCTATATAAATGCGTTTGTAAAGGAATTAAAGAACAGCGTATCTGTGCCTTATGAATGGAGAGTGCGCTTGTGATAAGGGCTCTTGGCCTACCCTCGGGTGGTGGAGTCTTGCTTATGAGAGAACACCTTCTACAGTGTGATAGGGTCACTCGATACATTTAGTATCTATGGGCTGCAGGCCATGACGCTGAGCTTTACTCGTGATGTAGATCTGTGGTGACGGACCTCTCATCAACGCTCCCGCCCAGTGCCTTTAGGAGGTGCTGGGCGGGAGCGTCTACATGAAGAAGTGTAGGGTGGGTAGCTTATGTCGGTGATTTTTATTACCTTTGTAGCAAAGAGATGATCGAGAGAGGAGGCGACAGAGCTTCCTCTCTTTGCATTCATCCCCTATTATCCTACGAGACGCGTCATGATCGATAAGAGCTACATTGAGGGAATTGCTTCCCAGTACTGTGCCACCGAGCACCCCGATTATTATATTGTAGAAGTTGCTGTCCACCCTGGCAATCGTATTATCGTCGAGCTGGGTGCCCGTGGGGGCATCAGCATCGATGCATGCGTCGCCCTCTCGAAGCATATCGAGGGGCAGCTGGATCGTGAGGCAGAGGACTTCGAGCTCGAGGTCGGCTCTGCAGGCCTCACCGCACCCTTCAAGGTCCTCCGTCAGTACACCGACGCTATCGGTGAGGAGGTCGAGGTGCTCCGTAAGGGGGGTATCAAGGAGAAGGGCGTCCTCTCTGACGCTACCGCCGAAGCGATCACCCTCACCGTCGTACGCAAGGTACGCCCCGAGGGTCAGAAGCGCAAGATCGAGGTCGAGGAAGCCCTCCCCATCCCGATGGATGAGGTGCTACAGACCAAGCGCGTCTTGAAGTTCTAACCCCCTCCTCTCTATTCATCAGTAGAAAAATAAACCTAATAATAGCCCCATGGCAAAGAAGAAAGAGACTACCAGCTTGATCGAAGCGCTCCTCGAGTATCAGGAGCTCAAGAGTATCGACCGCAATACGCTGATCGCGGTCATGGAGGATTCCCTCCGCAATGTCCTGTCGAAGATGTTTGGCTCGGACGATACCTTTGACGTCATCATCAACGTCGAGAAGAAGGGTGACTTCGAGATCTGGCGTACGCGTCACGTCGTCGCCGATGAGGACTTCGTTGATGAGGTGCGTGAGGTGCCCCTGAGCGAAGCCCAGCGCTTCGACTCAGAGATCTCCGTCGGCGAGGACTTCGTCGATGCAGTCGACTTCAACTCCTTCGGTCGCCGCGCAGTCATCAACCTGCGTCAGGCCTTGGCAAGCAAGATCCTCGAGCTGCAGAAGGAGCACTTCTACCACAGCTTCGTAGGCCGTGTGGGCGAGCTGATCTCCGCCGAAGTCTATCAGGTATGGAAGCGCGAAGCCCTGCTCATCGACGATGAGGGCAACGAGCTCCTCATGCCCAAGACCGAGCAGATCCCTGGCGACTTCTTCCGCAAGGGTGAGACGGTACGCGCTGTCATCGAGCGTGTAGAGAACGAGAACAGCAATCCTAAGGTCATCCTTTCGCGCGTCAGCCCTGAGTTCCTCAAGCGTCTCTTAGAGCTCAACGTGCCTGAGATCGCTGATGGCCTTATCACGATCCGTGCCGCAGCCCGTATCCCTGGTGAGCGTGCTAAGATCGCCGTAGAGTCATATGATGACCGCATCGACCCCGTAGGGGCTTGCGTCGGGGTCAACGGTTCGCGTATCCGCAGCATCGTCCGTGAGCTGAAGGGTGAGAACATCGACGTGACGACCTACACTACGAACCCCATGCTCTTCATCCAGCGCGCACTCAGCCCTGGGAAGGCCGTGGCCATCGCCCTCAGCGACGAGGACGAAGAAATCAAGCAGGCCGAGGTCTACATGCGCCCCGATCAGGTGCCCTTGGCTATCGGTAAGAACGCTGCCAACCTCAAGCTGGCTTCACTCCTGACCGGCTACCGTATTGAGATCTTCCGCGACGAAGAGGGTGCTACGGGTGAGGAGGATATCTACCTCGACGAGTTCTCTGACGAGATCGACGAGCAGATGATCCAGGCCCTCAAGGAGGAAGGCTACACCACGGCTAAGTCCGTACTGCGTGAGGATCGTGCTACGCTCCTTGCGAAGACTGAGCTGGAGGAAGACGTCCTCGACCGTATCCTCGAGGTCCTCAGCGCCGAGTTCTCCGAAGAAGAGCCCTACGAAGCTGACGAGCCCACCGCTGAGCTCGCCACCGAAGAGGGAGAAGAAGACTAATCCGTCCCGCCCGCCCGCTGCCCAGCTGTCGCTCCCTGTAGTGTAGATACCCATTAGCGAGAAGCCCGAGCAAGCCAGCAGCGAGCCCGTGAAGAGGCGGACATAAACCATTCAAAAGAGAAGATACATGCCAAAGGACATCAAGCTCTTTACCTTGGCCAAGGAACTCAACGTAGGGATTGGCTCATTCAAGGATTCGTTAGAGAAAAAGAACGTCTTAGACGTCAATACGATCACCCCCAACACTCGCGTACCCCGCGAGGTGGCCGAGCAGCTCATCGCTGAGCACGGCAAGGGCATGGGCAAGGCCGAGATCGCCGCGCTCCTCGACACCCTCAGTGGTGCCGCTGCTAAGCCTGCGCCTGCTAAGCCCGAGGCCCCTGCTGCTGAGCCCGCTCCTGCGAAGGTGAAGCACATCGAGACGGTCGTCCCCGAGGATCGCCGCCCTAGCCTCAATATCAAGGGCTCCATCGCCACGGAGAAGAAGGCTGAAGCTAAGCCCGCCACCAAGGTGAAGGCCGAGCCTAAGCCCAAGCCTGCTCCTGCCCCTAAGGCGGAGGCTCCTGCACCAGCAGCTAAGCCCGAGCCCAAGGTAGAGGTCAAGCCTGAACCCAAGCCCGAGCCCGCTCCTGCACCCGCTCCTAAGGTCGAAGCACCCGCCCCTAAGGCTGAGCCCAAGCCCGAATCGAAGCCTGCTCCTGCTCCCGATCCTGCTCCCGATCCTGCACCCGCAGCGCCCGAGGTCAAGCCCGAGCCCAAGGCTGCTCCCGCAGCTGAGGAGCCCACGGTACGTGAGCCCGAGATCTTCCGTCCTTCCACGCCAAGTGCAGGGATCAGCTTCAACGTAGTAGGTAAGATCGACCTCTCTTCGATCAACGATAATACCCGCCCCGCCAAGAAGTCCGCTGCCGACAAGGGTCGTAAGCGCACCCGTATCGGTAAGGGTCCCGTCGATGTCAAGGCCGAAGCCGCTAAGGTAACGGACAATGGCACGAAGAAGCCCGGACAGCGCAATGGCAATGGTGGTAATGGCCGCTCCGCAGACCCCAACAACCGCGGTGGTCGTGGCAATGCCCAGCAGGGTGCTGCCGAGCAGAAGACCGGCCGTAAGGCCAAGCGTCAGAGCCAGCAGCCTCAGAAGGCTGTCGTCACGGACGAAGATGTACAGCGTCAGGTCAAGGAGACGCTTGCTCGTCTGACGGGTAAGAATCAGCAGGGTGCTAAGTCCGCTAAGTACCGTAAGGACAAGCGTGACGCCGCTCGCTCTGCAGCTCTCGACGCTCAGGAGCGTAGCGAAGCCGAAAGCCGTACGCTGAAGCTCACTGAGTTCGTGACGGTGAGTGACCTCGCAAGCCTTATGGACGTCCCCGTGACGCAGGTCATCGCTACCTGTATGAGCATCGGTCTGATGGTGTCTATCAACATGCGCCTCGACGCTGAGACCATCGAGATGGTCGCAGAAGAATTTGGCTACAAGACCGACTTCGTCAGCGCTGAGGTCGTCGAAGCCATCACGCAGGAAGAAGAGATCGATGACGAAGCTGACCTCATCAGCCGTCCTCCTATCGTCACCGTCATGGGTCACGTCGACCACGGTAAGACGTCGCTCCTCGACCGCCTGCGCAATACCAACGTCATCGCCGGCGAAGCAGGGGGGATCACTCAGCACATCGGTGCTTACAGCATCCGCTTCAAGGACGGTAAGCGTATTACCTTCCTCGATACTCCGGGTCACGAAGCCTTCACCGCTATGCGTGCTCGTGGGGCCAAGGTTACCGACATTGCTATCATCATCGTCGCCGCTGACGACGACGTGATGCCTCAGACGAAGGAAGCTATCAACCATGCTGCCGCCGCTGGTGTGCCCATGGTCTTCGCGATCAATAAGATCGATAAGCCCGCCGCTAACCCCGACCGTATCCGTGAGCAGCTCGCTGCCATGAACTACCTCGTCGAGGAATGGGGCGGTAAGTACCAGTGTCAGGAGATCTCCGCTAAGCAGGGCATCAACATCGATGAGCTGCTGGAGAAGGTCCTCCTCGAAGCTGAACTCCTCGAGCTCAAGGCCAATCCCAAGCGTCGTGCTGTCGGCTCCGTCATCGAGTCGTCACTTGACAAGGGGCGTGGCTATGTGGCTACTGTCCTTGTGCAGAATGGTACACTCTCGCAGGGTGATATCGTACTCTCCGGTACGCATTACGGCCGTGTCAAGGCGATGTTTAATGAGCGTAATCAGAAGGTTGAGAAGGCAGGCCCCAGCGAACCCGTGCTGATCCTTGGCCTGGATGGTGCTCCGACGGCTGGTGAGACCTTCAATGTGATGGACACCGAGCAGGAAGCTCGTAGCATCGCTAGCAAGCGTGAGCAACTCAAGCGCGAGCAAGACAACCGCACGAAGAAGGGTCTTACCCTCGACGAACTCGCTCGTCGTCGTGCGCTGGGTAACTTCCAGGAGCTCAATGTCATCATCAAGGGTGACGTCGATGGCTCTATCGAAGCACTCTCTGACTCGCTCATCCGCCTCTCGACAGAGGAGATCCAGGTCAACGTCATCCACAAGGGGGTCGGTCAGATCTCGGAGAGCGACGTCGTGCTTGCCTCCGCTTCGTCTGCGATCATCCTTGGCTTCCAGGTCCGTCCCAGCCAGGCCGCTCGTCGCCTAGCTGACCGTGAGGGCGTAGAGATCCGTACGTATTCGATCATCTACGACACCATCGAAGACATCAAGTCCGCAATGGAAGGGATGCTTTCGCCCGAAATCAAGGAGAATGTCGTGGCCAACCTCGAGGTCCAGCAGACCTTCAAGATCACCAAGGTCGGTACCATCGCCGGCTGTATGGTCGTAGAAGGGAAGATCAAGCGTAATAATAAGATCCGTCTTATCCGTGATGGTATCGTCAAGTATCAGGGTGAACTTGGTTCGCTCAAGCGCTACAAGGACGATGCTAAGGAAGTAGTCATGGGTCAGGATTGCGGTCTGAATATCGATGGCTACAACGACATCATGGTCGGTGACATCATCGAGGCCTACGAAGAAATCGAGATCAAGAAGACCCTCGACTAAGTCGCGGTCGACTTCACTCACGATATACCAATAGACATTACGCCCCAGGCCGCTTCGGCAGCCTGGGGCGTAATGCGTTTCTATGCTATCAGCGAGGGGGGCTTTGTGACCAGTACTGCTCACCGTGACGACCAATATAGGTTCATATCGCTCGCTGTATGGCGTCGTACTACGACGGACTTCGGTGGGCGCTTCTTTGGAGGAGGGGAATATTGGCTTGTGTGGGGTAGGGTAGCTCTCTTACTCTACTTGAAGCCTAACTCCTCTATGATTTCGTCAAGTTTGTTGATGATCTCTTCGGCGACGCTTGTCTTCATCGCGGGGAAGTTCTCGGGAGATTCCCAGTTATATGGATTGAGGTATTTCCACTTCATGCCATTACCCTCATCTGTCTGTGCTTGGGAGGGAGATTTTATTTCCGAGGGCCGGTTGTCTTTGACGCCAATCCATACATTAGTCCAACGTGGGCCTTTCCCGCTTTCAGAAGATATGATAATGTAGCCGTCCCATCCGTCTTTTTGAATGCGGATTTCTGAGAGTTTATTGGAGTCTGTTTTATTGATAAATATACATCCTTTTTTCTTAGCATACTCTTCTAGTTTTGGAAAAATGTACTTCTCTCTAATTCCCTGAGCGATTGCACCACGTTTGCTTGATAGTATATCTACTACTTCGGGGTGATCAACTGCGAGATCAATGATTTCCTGGATATTCTCTTGATTCATATCTTGATAGGTGAGTTGCTTGATAGTTCGGATATACTGATTGAGTGACTCTCGGACGAGGGGCTTGTTGTCGGCCAGTCGCACGCATTGCTCCAGCCAGCGAAGGATATCTTCTGCGTACGATAGGCAGAGATAGTCTACCTCTTTAGCGTTTCCCTTGGCTGTGCTTCCTTCGCTGGCTTCGCTTCCAAAGAGAGTGAGATAAACCAAGAGGTACCTGTCTGCTCCAAAAGTCTTCTTCCCATAGTTATCGTAGCGAGTCAGTTGCTTGTCTTGATCTCCAGCGTAAATTTTGTTCTCTATGATGAGTCCGTAGTGGCTACTTTTACTTTCCACAAGGATGTCAATGCGCCCGCCGGTATCGCCTGCTATGAGTCCTGTATAATGCTCTGTATGGCTTTGTGGGGGTGTACTGCTCTCGAAAGGGTAGGCAGTACCCTTCAGTGCGATCTCAAAGAAAGCTTTTAGGAAGGCATCGCCGCATCCGTGGCTTCCCTTGGGGTCGAGTAGATTAGCGATTAGGGCGGAGTGCTTTAATTCGTAGCGCTCTATGTTGAGGATGCTAAAGAGATTGTAGTTTTCGCCTTTGCGATTTCGCTCCTCTTGCTGCGCTTGTTCTAAGGCGCAGATTCTCGCTACCTCTCGAAAGAATCGCTGTATATCCAGCTCTGTATCCATACTTATTTTGTGTTGTGATGATTGTCTAAGTCTGATCCCTTGCTCTGTCAGAGGGGGTATGCGGGGTGTAGACTCCTACTCGGTGGGTTTGCTTGCCTGTATTTGCAATACCCTCTGGCTACAAATGTACGAGTTTCGATAGGATAGGGCGCGGGATCCTGTGCGCTGCGTGTGACTTCATCTGGGTGAGGCTGTCTGAGGTATAGAGGTCGCTGTGACGACCTATATATATAGGTTCGTGCGCTGACCAATATAGGTCGGAGCAGCGACCAATATAGGTGCATACCGCTCTCTGCATGGTGTCGTACTACGGCGGACTTCGGTGGGTGGGGAATTCTCGGGTGAGGGAGATGTTGGCTTGTGTGGTAGGCTGTTGCATAGAGTACTATCCTCTATTTAGAGTGCTAAGGTATCGCACGCCCAGCTCACACCGATATGCCTCTCCGAAGCGAGCAAGCAAGCCCTGCGCCTTATCGCGAGTATTCCTCTTATCCAGCGGAGGGAAAATTGTCCTTCTCGTGAAGAGAAAAGCGCCTTCCCGTAGTGGTATTCTTCTATCTATGCACGTAGTCTTAAAGACCAGGCACGTAAATCCAATTATCCACGTACGAAGTTATTAGAGCCACGTACGTAGCCCAAACTTATCTGCCACTCGTCCGCAACTTTTATCCCTATGCGGAGCAACAACCTAATATAGGTCACTTCACAAAGCTATATAGGTCGGCGTGACGACCTATATAGGTTCGTGCGCTGACCTATATAGGTCGGAGCAGCGACCAATATAGGTTCATAGCCCTTACTGTGGGACTCCGTGGTGCGGCAGGCCGCAGTGGGTGCTTCTCGGGAAGGAGAGATATTGCCTTGCGTGGGGTAGGAGAAGAGCTCGGACTGAGGATGTTTCTGCGGTGAAAGTCAAGGGCGTGCAAGGTGTTGTATCAGATATTTTTGTATCTTTGTGAACGAATTTCCTATGTAGGGTAGGAGAAGAAGTCTATCCCTCCGTCGTGGAGCGGGTGGCACCCTACGGGGCTAACTTTTTAGTTATCAACGATAATGTACGTCATCGTAGACATTCAGGGCCAGCAGTTCAACGTAGAACAGGGCCGTCGCCTCTTCATTCACCACGTCAAGGGTGCAGAGAGTGGCGCAGTAGTAGAATTTGACAAGGTCCTCCTCGTAGACAAGGATGGTGCTGTCACTGTAGGTACGCCTGTAGTGGCTGGTGCTAAGGTCGTGTGCGAAATCATCACGCCTCTTGTAAAGGGCGACAAGGTACTTGTCTTCCACAAGAAGCGCCGTAAGGGCTATCGCAAGCTCAATGGCCACCGCCAGCAGTTCAGCGAAGTCCTCGTCAAGGAAATCGTAGCGTAAGTAATTGTATCACCGCATTAGTTTAGACATAAGACAATGGCACATAAAAAAGGTGTAGGTAGCTCCAAGAACGGACGCGAATCAGAAAGTAAGCGACTCGGAGTAAAGCTCTTCGGTGGTCAGCACGCTAAGGCTGGTAACATCATCGTCCGCCAGCGTGGCACGCAGCATCACCCAGGTGCAGGCGTAGGTATCGGTAAGGACCACACGCTCTATGCACTGATCGACGGTAAGGTGGTCTTCACTCGTAAGAAGAACGACCGCTCGTACGTCTCCATCGCGGCTGAGGCCTAAGACGGAGCACACGTCAGACAAGTCAACCGGAGGTTGCTCCAGAAGGGTCTACACAGCCCGGAGGGAGCGACCTCCTCTCATTATACCCCACACGAGACATTATGCTTACACTCAAGCAAATCAAGGAGAATACCGAGGCGGTCATTGAGCGCCTCCGCAAGAAGCAATTCGAGGCACGCGAAGCGATCACCGAAGTCCTGAACTTGGATGAGATCCGCCGTCGCTCTCAGCAGGAGCTCGATGCCAGCCTCTCTCGTCAGAAGGCCCTCGCTAAGGAGATCGGTGATCTGATGAAGCAGGGCGCCAAGGAGCAGGCCGAGAGCATCCGCTCTCAGGTGGCACTGCTCAAGGAGGCAAGCAAGAGCCTTGAGGAGAAGAAGGCCGAGGCCGAAGCGAAGATCCGTGAGATCCTGCTCACTGTACCTAACCTCCCCGCCGACATCGTGCCCGAAGGCGCTACGGCTGAGGACAACGTCTGCGTCAAGATCGGTGGCGAGATGCCCGCACTCGATGCTACCGCTGAGCCCCACTGGGAGCTGGCGAAGGACTATGACCTCATTGACTTCGAGCTGGGTGTGAAGATCTCGGGTGCTGGCTTCCCCGTCTATAAGGGTTATGGAGCTCGCCTGCAGCGCGCACTCATCAACTTCTTCCTCGACAATGCTCGTGAAGCTGGTTACCTCGAGGTACAGCCTCCCTACGTCGTCAACGAAGACTCAGGCTACGGCACGGGTCAGCTCCCCGACAAGGAAGGGCAGATGTACCATGCTACGGCGGACAACCTCTATCTCATCCCCACGGCTGAGGTGCCTGTGACGAATATCTATCGTGACGTCATCCTCGAGGAGAAGGATCTGCCCGTACGCAACACGGCTTACTCCGCCTGCTTCCGCCGCGAAGCTGGGTCGTATGGTAAGGATGTGCGTGGTCTGAACCGCCTCCACCAGTTCGATAAGGTCGAGATCGTCTGCATCGACAAGCCCGAGCGCAGCTATCAGCGCCTCGATGAGATGGTCGCCTACGTAGAGACGCTCGTCACGAAGCTCGAGCTACCCTGGCGCATCCTGCGTCTGAGCGGTGGCGATATGAGCTTCACCAGCGCACTGACCTATGACTTCGAGGTCTTCTCGGCTGCACAGAAGCGTTGGCTCGAGGTCAGCTCTGTGTCGAACTTCGAGAGCTACCAGGCCAACCGTCTGCGCTGCCGCTATCGTGACGCTGAGCAGGGTGTCCAGCTCGTGCACACGCTCAATGGTAGTGCACTGGCTCTTCCCCGTATCGTCGCAGCACTGCTGGAGAACAACCAGACGCCCGAAGGTATCCGCATCCCCGAGGCTCTTCGTCCTTACACGGGCTTCGACTTCATCTCCCGTCCAGCGAAGAAGTAAGCGACTTCCTCACTCGGACGCTACAATAAAAGCTCATCCCCACACTGCCATCAGGCGGTGTGGGGATGAGCTTTTATTGTAGATGCGAATGACTCGCTGGGCCTACTTCGCGTCGGAGTAGATCTGCTTGATGGTCTCCTCGATCTGATCGGGAGTGAGATCGCCTACCGTCTGGATGGGCGTACCCTGCATAGGGATGAAGAGGCACATTGGGATGCTCTTCACACCGAAGATATTGGCCAGACCAGCTTCCTTGTCGATATCGATCTTGTAGACGTCGATCTTACCCGCATACTTCTTAGCGATAGCTTCGAGCTTGGGGCTGAGCTTACGGCAGGGACCGCACCAGTCGGCGTAGAAGTCGAGGATAGCGGGACGGCTGCCCTTGAAGACGAACTTCGAGGGCTCTTCCTTATAGTCCCAGATGTTCTTGCGCAGGAAGTCTGCGTCGATGTGCTTGATAGCGCCTTCTGCGGCCTTGTCGTCGGCAGCAGCTTCTTCGCTGGGTGCAGCTGCGGTCGTCTCGGTGGAGGCAGAAGCAGCGTTGCTCGAAGCCTTGGCCGTGCAGGCATAGCTCGAGAAGAGACCTGCGGAGATGAGGGCGAGGCTGAGGATGACTTTCTTCATTATTCAGTTAGTTGCTACGAGGTGATAGAATACTGCTCGTTGGTATGATAAGCGTGAGCGGGGGTGAATTGTTCATTAAGCGACAAGCCGGGCATCCTCAGAAGGAGAGGGTGCCCGGCTTGCTATATGAAGTGGGAGATGGCTGCGAAGTGCTTACTTCTTAGCTTCCGTAGAGCGGAAGAGGATCTCCGTACGGTCCTTAGACTCGTAGAGCTTCTTAGCGAGAGCCTGTACAGACTGAGGCGTGACAGCGTCGAGGAGCTTGTCGTAGTTCGTCACGAAGTCGAAGCCCTGACCGTAGAAGCGAGCGAGCTGACCGAGCCAGTAGCTGTTCTTGCGGAGGCTTTCGCCGTGAGCCTTCTTGAGGTTCTTGACAGCCTTGTCGAAGTACTCAGCAGAGGGGCCGTTCTTGACGATACCTTCGAGACCCTTGAAGACGAGCTCGTTCATAGCTACGGCCTTAGCGGGGTCGGTCTGGAACTGGACGGTGACGTTCGTACGTGGGCTGGGGAAGCGTGATACATCAGCGAGGACACCGACGCTGTAGGCACCGCCTGCATCCTCACGAATGGTCTTCGTGTAGAGCTGGTCGAGGATAGACTCAAGCACAGCGCTCGTCAGACCTTCCTGCTGGTTGTAGGTCGTGGGGGCTGAGATGCCGTCGATGACGATACCCATGGGCGTCTCCATAGCAGCGCTGTACTCCTTCTTGTTCGTGCCGAGGCGCTCCTGGGGGACGCGGTTCGTGTGAGCCTTGTCGGTGTAGACCTTCTGCGCGGGGAGTGAAGCGATGTACTGCTCTACGAGAGGACGGAGGGTAGCTTCGTCGACATTACCTACGAAGTAGAATTCGAAGCCACGAGCGTTAGCGAAGCGGCTACGGAAGAGCTGGAGCACACGATCGTAGTTCACGCTCTTGACTTCTTCGACGCTGAGTGGGTAGCGCTCAGGGTTGTTGGGGAAGATGTAGCGCGTGACGGAGTCGCCGAGGAAGGAGAGAGGGTTAGCCTTGCTTGCCTCGATCTGGCTGATGGTACGCTCCTGCCATGCCTGGAAGGCGTCCTTGTCAGCGCGTACAGCTGTGAAGTTGAGGTAGAGGAGCTGGAGCATCGTCTCGAGGTCTTCCTTCGTCGTGCTACCTGCTACATCATCGCTGATATTGGAGACCGTCGCAGAGACAGAAGCGATACGACCGCTGAGGGCCTTCTCGAGAGCTGACTCATCAAACTTACCGAGACCACCGATAGCGGCAAGGCTATTGAGGACCTTCAGATCCGTAGCGCTGGGCTTGGTGAAGTTGTAGTACCCACCATCGCGGCGACCCTTGAAGAGGATCTCATCTTCCTTGTAGTCGGTCTTCTTGATGTAGACCTTCGTGCCGTTGGAGAGCGTCCAGATGGTAGAGCCGTACTGACCGTTCTTCTCGGTCTTGACGATCTTACCCTTCATGGGGAGCTTGTCGATGAGCTTCTCGTTGCTGACCTCGTCCTTAGGAGCTTCGACCTGCTGCTTGGTATAGTCGAGGTACTTCTTCGTCAGCTCCTCGATGCTGGGGAGCTTGACGCTGGGCTTCTCTACGCTGGTCAGAGCGACGAGTACATTCTTCTCGAGGTCAAGCTGCTTGATCATAGCATTGATCTGCTCGAGTGGGAACTGCTCAGCGATGCCCTGGATGAGCTGGTAGTGTGTGGGGATATCGAGGAGGTAACCACCGTCTTCGAAGTAGTCTACATAGACGTTTGCCCAAGCATCGCTGGTACGCTTGTCACGCTCGTTGTAGAAGTTCTTCATGCTGACGAGGTAGTCCTTCTTAGCGCGGCTATATTCGCCAGGCGTGAAGCCGTACGTCTTGAGGCGTACGATCTCAGCTACGAGAGCCTTGAGAGCGGGCTCCCACTGCCCTTCCTTGAAGGTAGCGTCAAAGTTGACAGCGTCCTTGGTCTTAGCGACGACGTAGTTACCGAAGTCAACGGAAGCGTTGACGAAGGGTGCATTAGGCTTCTTGACGATGTCGCTGAAGCGCTGGGTGATCATCGATGAGACGACACTATTGATGTAGTCCTCGAGGGGACCCATGAGGGTAGCACGGACATCAGCAGGCGTGACATCGCTCTTGTAAGAGATATTGATCGAATTCTGCGTAGCTTCCTTGTCAGCAGCGATACCTACGATGGGCTTGACGTTGTCTTCGACAGGGATGTAGACGCGCTCAGCAGCATTCACTGGAGCAGGGATGTCGGCGAAGATCTTCTTGATCTGAGCCTCCGTGTAGTTGACATCGACGTCACCGACGATGATGACCGCCTGCAGGTCGGGGCGGTACCACTTCTTGTAGTAGTCGCGCAGGACCTGATAGGGGAAGCTGCGTACGATCTCCATCTTACCGATGGGGAGGCGCTTACCGTACTTATTACCAGGGAAGGCAAAGTCGAGGAGCTTCTCCATGTTGCGCATATCCCCGCTATTGCTGCGACGCCATTCTTCTTCGATGACACCACGCTCAGCGTCGATCTCCTTATCCTCGAGGCTGATGAAGCTACTCCAGTCGTGGAGTACGAGGATACAGCTATCGATGATGCTCTTGCGTGGGACGGGGATCTTCATCAGCGTGTAGACCGTCTTGTCGAAGCTCGTGTAAGCATTGATGTTGCCACCGAAGCTGGCACCTATGCTCTCGAGGAAGTTGATGATCCCCTTGCCTGGGAAGTTCTTTGTGCCGTTGAAGGCGATATGCTCGAGGAAGTGAGCCAGACCCTGCTGCGAGTCTTCTTCCTGCATCGAGCCTACCTTCTGGGCGATATAGAATTCTGCTCTACCCTTGGGCTCTTCATTGTGACGAATGAAGTAGGTCAGACCATTGGGGAGCTTTCCGATACGGACGGCGGTGTCTATGGGGAGTGGTGGCATCTCGCTGGGAGCTTGGGCTTGAGCAGCCGAAGGCAGGCCCAGTGTAGTGCCTACGAAGAGCGCCGAGAGGAGGGATAAGATGATTTTCTTGAGCCTCATCGCTTGTTTGTGGTTTAAGAGGTGAAAAGATATTTATAGTTCACTGTACCGCAAATGTACGATAATTCTTCGGTGTGTATCTACTATATGAGATACCTCACGCGCGCAGGTATCTATATATAGGTATATGGTTGCGTAGGTAGAGCTATATAGGATGGCGAAGAAAGCTATATAGCTTTGGCTCGATTCCTATATAGCTTTCGGTGCGAAGCTATATAGCTTTGTGAAGTGACTTCTATTAGGTTGTTGCTCCGCGTAGGGATAAAAGTTGCAGACGAGTGGTAGAAAAGTGTGGACTACGTACGTGGCTCTAATATCTACGTACGTGGATATTTGGATTTACGTGTCTGGTCTTTAAATCTACGTGCGTAGATATGGAAAAATCACTACGTGAAGGCGCTTTTTTCTTCACGAGAAGGACAATTTTCCCTCCGCTGGATAAGAGGAATACTCGCGAAGGGACGAAGGGCTTGCTGGTCACTTCGGAGAGGTATATCGGGGAGCTGGGCGTACGATGCCTTAGCACGCTAAATAGAGGGTAGGACTTGCGGCAACAGTCTCAATAGTGGTATGAGGTATGATCCTATATTGGTCGCTGAGGCAACCTATATGGGGCCACTTAATCCCTCTCGGAGATGGACTTCCGATATCCGTGGGGAAGGAGCTATATACGAGGGCTGAAAAGTGGGGGAAAGAAGGGGAGGATAAGGCCGTGTCAGTATGGCATAATGTCAGGTGCTTGCCGTGAAGCTGTCCTTCTTTTGTCTGAGGTATAGGCTTTTTTAAGTATATTTGCACGATATATTACCTATGTCATAAAGTGTCCACTCAATAGACCCCTATGTTACTTCACAAAGAAGGGCGCGGCCCACTCATTGGCTTTGCTATCACTCTTATCGGGCTGAATGCCTTCATTGCTCTCTTTGCAGAAGGTACGTTTAGCTACGTCTTCTTGGCTATTTCGATCCTCTTCTATCTGACTGTCATCAACTTCTTCCGCTACGAGCCTCGCAAGCACAGCGATGGCCCGCTGGAGATCGTGTGCCCTGCTGACGGCCGTGTCGTCGTCGTCGAGGAGACGGAGGAGACGGAGCTGCTTGGCTGCCGCTGCCTGCAGGTATCCGTCTTTATGAGCGTCTTTGATATGCACGTCAACTGGATTCCTTGTAATGGCGTCGTCGAGCATGTCTCGCACACCGATGGACGCTTCCTCTCGGCTCACCTGCCTAAGAGCAGTACGGACAATGAGCGCTCTGCTGTCATCATCCGCAGTGAGGGTGGGGATCGCATCCTCGTCCGTCAGGTTGCTGGGGCTATCGCACGCCGTATCGTCACCTATCCAGAGGTCGGTCAACGTGTGAATATCAACCAGAACCTCGGCTTCATTAAGTTCGGCTCTCGTGTCGACCTCTACCTCCCCCTCGGCACGAAGGTGCACGTCAAGGTCGGGCAGAAGGTCCAGGGGAATATCACCGACATCGCTACGCTGCCTCGCTAAGCAGTATAGCGCCCCTCCCTATACGTATATATAATAGTAGGAATGAATATCAAGAAGCATATACCTAATATGCTGACCGCGGGGAACCTCCTCTCAGGTGTGCTGGCTATCGTCTTCACGCTCTATGTAGGTCGCACCGATATCGCTATGTGGCTCATCGTCCTCTCGGCCGTCTTTGACTTCTTCGATGGGATGGTAGCACGCCTGCTGGGTGTGTCCTCTCCGATCGGGAAGGATCTCGACTCGCTGGCCGACGTCGTGAGCTTCGGCTTGGCTCCCGCTACCCTTGTCTTCCGTGGACTGGAGGGCTTGGATGCAGGGAATTATCTGAACTATGGCGTCTTCGTCGTCGTGGCCTTTGCTGCACTGCGCCTGGCGAAGTTCAATAACGACACGCGCCAGTCGACCTCGTTCCTCGGACTTCCCGTCCCCTCGAACGCGCTCTTCTGGATCGGTGCTGCAGCTGCGATCCCTTCCTTCGGGCTGTCCATCGGTGCTTCGGCCACGCTCATCACTTATCTAGTGCTGACGCTCGTGCTATCCCTGCTGATGGTCAGCGAGCTGCCGATGTTCTCCTTCAAGCTCTCGAAGGAGCCCCTGAGCCACAAGTGGCCTCAGCTGGTGCTCATCGTGGTGGCTGTCGGGTCGGTCGTGTGGCTGGGCTGGTTCGGCTGCAGTGTGACGATCATCGCCTACCTCCTGCTGTCACTCCTTCCTCAGCAGAAGGGCGAGAAGGCCTAAGCGGAGTGCTGTGGCACGCTCTTTGAAAGAGGAGCTTTGTCACATAGTATGTATTAGATAAATCCGAATTTCGATATGAGCCTCCTGATAATAATCCTCATCGGTGTCCTCCTCTACCTCTACTGGCCTACGATCCAAGCTTGGCTGGCCGTGAAGCTCCTCCAGCGCCTGCAGCGTCGTATGACCGAGGCGGCCGGTGGTGAGGCCTACCGCAATCGTGGCTACGGTGCCCCTGGGGCATCCTCCGAGCGCCGAGAAGGTACGGCAGAGAGCTCGGACAGCCGCCAGAAGCAGGAGCTTGATGATATCGAGGCTCGCAAGTTCACCCGCCCCTCAAGCGACGAGTACGTTGACTTCGAGGAGCTTCCACGGGACTAAGCAGCGCTCTGCGGGTACTCCATACACCGTATTTATATACGCCATCCGAAGCAGTGGGATAGGGGAAGTGCGCTTCCCTTATCCCACTTCCTTCTGAGAAGGCCCTTTGTATTTGAGTATTCGTCGGAGTGTTTGTATCTTTGTTCCTCAAAGACTGAAATATAAACACTATTCATCCATAGGTAACAACAAACAATGGCAGTATTAGAGAAGATCCGAAGTCATTCGGTACTGCTGGTCGTGGTCATCGGGATCGCCCTGGCGGGCTTTGTCATCGGTGACCTCTTCACCAGTGGGCGCACCTTCTGGAGCAAGAATGAGCGTACGGCTCTCTCCATCGATGGCAAAGATGTCTCGATCGAAGAGTATAGCATGCGCCTCAAGGAGCTCGAAGACCAGGCTCAAGCCCAGGGCCAGCAGCTCTCCGATGAGCAACGTATGCAGCTGAATAACCAACTGGCCCAAGAGTACATCTCGGAGTATGCCTTCAATGAGGTGACCTCAAAGGTCGGCCTCGGCGTATCTGACGACGAACTCTATGCACTCCTCGTGGGTAAGGGGATCGCTCCCTCGCCATTGGCTGCACAGTTCTTCGGCTCGGCAGATGAGAAGCAGATCAACGAGATCATCAAGCAGCTTTCTGATAAGCAGATCCAGGCCGCTCCTGCTGAGCAGCGTGGTCAGCTCCTGCAGGCTAAGAGCCAGTTCGAGCAGCTCCAGAAGCAGATCAAGTCTCAGCGTCTCCAGCAGAAGCTCTCTACGCTGCTCGCTCGTACCTATAAGATCAACGATGTAGACCGTGAGCTCTCCGTCGGTAAGGAAAGCCGTAGCATCGCTCTCGTGCGCACCTCTGCTGCTCAGATCGCAGACGAGGCAGCTAAGCCCAGCGATAGCGAGGTGAAGAAGTACTACGACGAGCACAAGGACTTCTACAAGATGCAGTACCCTCTCACCGAGGTGAGCTACATCAGCCTGCAGGTCACTCCTTCGCAGGAAGACTACAAGAACGCTGCTGCTGAGAAGGAGAAGGCTGTCGCCGAGCTTCGCAATGCAAATGCCGCCAACGTCGAGTCTGTACTCCGTGGTTTCGCTACCTCCAGCAAGTTCTTCTCCAAGAGCTACCTCACCGGTGCTGAGCTCGATGAGCTGGGCCTCGGTGCTGAGCAGGTCGCCTTCGTCAAGGGTGCTGAGGCTGGTGCCGTCAGCGATCCTCAGCTCGTCAGCGACCGCTACGATATCATCAAGCTCGTCGGTAAGAAGACGGTGACCTCGGGTGTCTCTGTCCGTATGATCGTCCTCAACGACAGCGTCAAGGGTCAGGCCGATAGCCTGCTTGCACAGCTTCATGCGGGTGCCAGCTTTGCTGAGCTCGCTAAGAAGCACAGCATCGACCCCTCTACGTCGGCTACGGGTGGCCTCATCCAGATGCCTAACCGCTACGGCTCGGTCGATAGCACCTTCACCGAATCACAGCTCGTACAGCTCTCTCAGGGCTCAGCTCTCAACCTCGATACGCTCTACAAGGTACCCTTCGGTACGGTCGTTCGTCTCGGTCGGGCTCCTCTCTCCGTCCTCGTACGTGCTGAGAATCCCCAGCCTGCAGTAGATGCTTATCAGGTCGCATTCCTCTCCATCCCTGCTACGTTCTCTCCTGAGACCTACAACGCTAAGTACGCTGCTATGAACCGCATCCTCGGTGGTGGCGGTGGCTTCGATGCTATGGCTAAGAAGGCCGAGAAGGAAGGCTTCAGCGTAGCTCGCAACATCCCTGTGACGACGCAGACGGCTGCTCTCGGGCAGATCCCCAGCTCGCGTCAGGTCATCAGCTGGGCTATCGGTGCTAAGGACGGCGAAGTCAGCCAGAAGCTCTACACCTGCGGTACGGACTACCTCGTCATCCCCGCAGTCGTCAAGCACACGCCTGCTGGCGTAGCTCCTCTCTCTGCTGTCAAGGATGAGATCGTAGCTTACCTCACCAGCAAGAAGAAGGCTGAGACCCTCGCTAAGAACCTCGAAGGCAAGAAGCTCGCTTCTCTCGATGCTTACGCTACGGAGCTCCAGACGAAGGTCGATACCCTCGTCGACGTCAACTACCTCGTCCGTGGTAGCGAGCCTGCTACCTTCAACGGCGTAGCTATGACGACTCCCATGGGTAAGCTCTCTAAGCCCTTCGCTGCAAGCAATGCCGAAGTCATGGTCCTCCAGCCCGTCGCTGCTACGCCTAACGATCCCGCTGCTGTCGCTGCACAGGTCAAGCAGCAGGAGCTCGGTCTGGCTCGTCAGTACAGCTACCGTGTCTTCACGGACTTCATCCAGAAGATGAAGATTCAGGACAACCGCGCTCGCTTCTATTAGTAGCCGGCTCCCCATCTATCGGGGCATCGGGACAACCCTTTGCCACTGATATCAGTTATTAAATAGGCTGCCCGCATGAAGACACTCTGCGGGCAGCCTTATTCATTCATCCCTCGATTTATCCGCATACGATGCCAGAAGGCAAAGAAATACTCCTTGGTCGCACCCTCGATGAGCTTACCGAGCTGGTCACCTCCCTGGGCATGCCCCGCTTTACGGGCAAGCAGATAGCCCAGTGGCTCTATGACAAGCGCGTCACCTCCATCGATGAGATGACGAACCTCTCCAAAGCCAATCGCACGCTCCTCGCTGAGCGCTATACCGTCGGGCGTACGGCTCCCGTGATGAGCCAGCTCTCGAAGGATGGCACGCGCAAGTACCTCTTCGCCGTCTCCACGGGTGGTCTTGTCGAAGCCGTCTTTATCCCCGATAAGGACCGCGCTACGCTCTGCATCTCTTCGCAGGTGGGCTGTAAGATGGACTGCCTCTTCTGTATGACGGGCAAGCAGGGCTTCAAGGGGAACTTGTCTTCGGGTGAGATCATCAACCAAGTGCTTTCCGTCGAGGAATCCGCCTCGCTGACCAACGTCGTCTATATGGGTATGGGCGAGCCGCTCGACAATGCGACGAACGTACTGAAGAGCATCTCCGTCCTGACCTCTGCGTGGGGCTTGGGCTGGTCGCCTAAGCGCATCACGCTCTCTACGGTCGGTGTGCGCCGTGGCCTCGAGCGCTTCCTCAGCGAGACGACCTGCCATCTGGCGGTCAGCCTGCACAATCCCTTCCACGAAGGGCGTCTGGAGCTGATGCCTGCTGAGGGAGGTCTGCCACTGGAGGACACGCTGCAGATGATCCGCGAAGCTGACTTCACGGGGCAGCGCCGCGTCTCCTTCGAGTACATCGTCTTCGACGGGGTGAATGATAGCGACGAGCACGCTGCGGAGCTTGCTCGCCTCCTGCGTGGGATCCCTTGCCGTATCAACCTCATCCCCTTCCACCAAATCCCTGATGTGCCCCTGCGTCCACTCTCACGAGATAAGATGGAGCACTTCAAGCGCCAGCTCGAGTCGCGCGGCTACACCACGACGATCCGCACCTCCCGTGGTGAAGATATCTCCGCTGCCTGCGGTATGCTCTCGACCAAGGAGCAGATGGCTCGTGGCGGCTCTGCACCACGCTAATCCCTCCCGCCTGTGATCCTCCAGCGTCTGCACCTCCTGCACTTCAAGAGCATCGCCTCAGCCTCCTGCACCTTCTCCCCCAAGGTCAATTGCTTCATTGGCCTCAATGGGATGGGAAAGACCAACCTGCTGGATGCGCTGCACTACCTCTCCTTCACCAAGAGTCACCTCTCGATCACCGACAGCCTCGCCGTGCAATACGGGCAGGAGGCTGCCGTGCTCGATGCCGTCTACCGAAGCGACTTCGGCGACGAGCGTCAGCTACTCTTGCAGATCCGCCCTGGGCATCGCAAGGTCCTCAAGCGCAACAAGAAGGAGTACCCCAAGCTCAGCGATCATATCGGTGCCTTCCCGCTGGTCATCGTCTCGCCACAGGACTACCAGCTCATCCTCGGAGGGAGCGACGAGCGTCGCCGCTTCGTCGACAAGCAGCTCTCCCAGCAGGATAGCGTCTACATGGCGGCACTCGCGCAGTACCACCGCATCCTCGAGCAGCGCAATGTGCTCCTGAAGAGCCAGCGTGCCGATGATGCCGTCCTCGAAGTCCTCGACCTGCAGCTCGAGCAGGTCAGCCCGCTCCTCTACGAGCGTCGTGCGGCCTTCGTGCGAGACTTCATTCCCCTCTTCCAGCAGTACTATACCGCTATCAGTGGCGGGCAGGATCGTGTGAGCCTCGTCTATACGTCGTCGCTCGCTGAGCACGAGGGCCATTGCCTCGAGCTCCTGCGTGAGGCCCGTCAGCGTGACCGCCTCATGGGCTATACGACTATAGGTCTGCACAAGGATGACCTGCAGATGCTCCTCGGCGAAGAGCTCATTCGCAAGGTCGGGAGTGAGGGGCAAAATAAGACCTTCCTCATCGCGCTGAAGTTCGCTCAGTACGTGCTGCTCTCTGCGACCAACCCCGAGCGCCCGCTTCTCCTCTTGGATGACATCTTCGACAAGCTCGATGCTGAGCGTGTGGAGCGCATCATCCGTCTGGTCGGAGGGAGTGACTTCGGGCAGATCTTCATCACGGATACGAACCGCAAGCACCTCGACGAGATCGTCACAAGCTGGGGCGAAGACTATCGCCTCTTCGAAGTGTCCTCGGGCGAAGTGCGCTCTATCGACTCCACCCCCACTCATGAAGCAGAGTAAGACCGTGCTCCTCGGCGAAGCCATTGCTTCGCTATGGGACGACGACCCCGATATGTATGAGCAGCTCTTGGTGCATCGTCTGCGAGACTACCTGCCTGAGCTCTTAGGGCCGATGTGCCGCTGGCTTCAGGAGGTACGCTTCGACGAAGGGGTACTCCGCCTGCAGGTCTCCTCGCCTGCGGTACGGCAGGAGCTGGGCTTCCAGCAAGCCGAGCTCCAGCGCAAGATCAACGGCCACCTTGGTGCCGAGCTCGTGCGCTTCATTCAGATTTACTAAGGGACGAGGCAATCATTTCGCCCCAAGTTCTTCGGCTGATCTACTGCGGTAGGTCAGCCTTTTTTATGCGCGCTCGGATGTGACCTCACGGGAGGGGGGATGCGAACCTATATTGGTCGGCGGGCTGATCTATATAGCTTCGTACTTCGACCTATATTGGTCGCATCCATGACCTATATTGGTCAGCCCGCCGACCAATATAGGTTCGTTTATCACCCTCAGCGAGAAATTTTTTTTGAGCGTGGCAGGATGTTTCTGTGTGGTGGGGGTAAGTCGCTGTGTATGATGGTGTAGTGCTTTCTCTTCGCTCGGGTGGATAGCCCTCCATTGAGGGGTGTCGTGCGGGTATTTTTGAGGGGCGTGATTTGGAGTTTTCAAAAAGAGCTTTACCTTTGCACCAATCGGAAGGACATCCGTCGTGGATAATTCACCTTCCTCCCTTCACTCAAAAGAAAAGAAGACTAATAGCTATATGCAACAAGTCCAGTCTATGATGATTATGCGAATGTATGCTGACACGATGATGTGGCTCAGCATGATGACGCATATCCATAGGCGAAGTAGCTTGTTGTATACCTGTTAGTATATAGCATACCCATACAAAGAGTTTGTAAGAAGCGCTTCTCCTGGATTTCCTCGAGAAGCGCTTCTTCGTTGTATATATTCACCTCCAAATTCACCAATTCGCTAATGAGAAAGAGTTTACTAAGCCTGTTGCTCCTGGTTCTCTTCGTAGGACTTACCTGGGCACAGAAGCAGGTAGCCGTGACTGGGATAGTCGTTGCGGCTGAGAACAATGAACCGATCGAAGGTGCTTCGGTCATCTGCGTTGAGCACCCCCGCAGTGGGGCCCTCACCGACGCGAAGGGGAAGTTCACCCTTCGTCTGCCCGAGGGAGCGAAGACCCTGCGTATCTCCTATATTGGTTATGGCGCCGAGACGGTCGCCGTCGTAGCAGGTAAGGAGCTTCGCGTCCAGCTCAAGAGCACGGAGAAGACGCTTGACCCACTGGTCGTATCGGCCTACGGTGTCCAGCGCAAGTCCTCCCTCACGGGCGCTACCTCCAGCATCAAGGCCGCAGACCTGGTAAATGCCAAGGTGGAGTCTATCGATAAGGCGCTCTCGGGTAAGGTCTCGGGTATCCGCGTCGCTTCACAGACGGGTAACCCTGGCTCGGCTGGTACGGTGCAGATCCGTGGGGTCGGGAGTATCAACGGGACGACGGAGCCTCTCTACGTCGTCGACGGGGTGCCTGTCACGACGGGGAACTATGGTATCGGCGGCTATTCGTCCAATATCCTGGCCTCCATCAATCCAGAGGACATCGAGTCGGTCTCAGTGCTCAAGGATGCTGCTTCCGCTTCGCTCTACGGCTCACGTGCTGCTAATGGTGTCGTGCTCATCACGACCAAGCGCGGTAAGCAGGGCAAGACGAGCTTTAGCTTCAAGGCCAATACCGGCTTCTCGCGTATTGCTACCAATTCCTTCGAGCTAATGAACGCTAACGAAGCCTTCGACTACCAGCGCGAAGCCCTCATCAACTACGAGCTGTACCGAGCTGATGCCCTCCTGCCCAGTGGGTCGAAGTACGCTCAGCGTGCTGCGCTCCGTCAGCAGCTCGAGGCGAAGTACACCGATGCCGCCGTCACGGATGAAGACCTTCTGGTGAAGAGCCGTACGACGGCTACCGACTGGCGCAAGGTACTCCTCGGCAAAACGGGTCGTCTGAGCGATGTCAGCCTCTCCGCTTCGGGCGGGGTTGATGCTCTACGCTACTTTGCTTCGCTGGGATACAATGATGTGACGGGTGTCACGCCCTTCGGTAGCTTCAAGCGCTACTCAGGTCTTCTGAACCTCGATAACAAGGCTACTAAGTGGCTTGATCTCTCTTTCAAGGGACAGGTATCCTATACCTCACAGGAGGGTAGTGGTGACAACTCCGGTCAGAGCAGCAGTGTCTCGCTCTCGCAGCCTACTATCCTGACGCTTCTCTCGGCTCCCGACCAGCCTGTATATAATGCGGGCGGTAGCTACAATCAGAATGTCGCACCTATGAAGGGTACGGACAATCCGCTGCAGATCCTTGATCCCACGTACATCACGAATCAGCTGGGTACGCTCCGCGGTATCGGTGGTGTCAATGCTCAGGTGACCTTCACGGATTACCTCAACTTCAAGACGACGAACTCGATCGAGTACACGCTCCTCAAGAGCTTCGAGTATGTAAGCCCCAATACGCAGGACGGCCGTCGTGTCGGTGGTCAGGGTGCCCGCTTCTCCAATGAGCTTGTCGTCAAGACGACCTCCAATGTCCTGAACTTCAACCGCGACTTCACCAAGCATCACCTCGATGCTCTTGCCGGTATCGAGGCTCAGAGCTTCGACCAGCTCCGCTACGGCTTCGAGGTCAATAAGTATTCTTCAGAAAAGCTCCGTGAGCTAGGTACAGGTCTGGTCGTCGATGGCGAAAGTAATCGCTACGGGAGCTTCCTCCTCTCTTACCTCGGTCGTGTCAACTACAGCTATGACAACCGCTACTACCTTGGCCTGAGCCTGCGTGATGATATCTCCTCGAAGCTCGGGAAGAACAGGCGCTCGGGTGTCTTCTATAGCGTGTCGGGTGCCTGGAGATTTGGCCGTGAAGCCTTCCTCAAGGACAATAACTTCCTGACCGATGCTAAGCTCCGCGCTTCTTATGGTACTAATGGCAACCTCCCTGATGGTGAGTACACGTGGAGAGGACTCTATACTTTTCTTGGTCGTTATGGCTCAGAGCCAGCTATCTCGCTTTTGCAACTACCTAATGTCAATTTAGGTTGGGAGAAGAGCCGCAGCCTCAATGTCGGGCTTGACCTGACCTTCGCTCGCCGCTTCGCTCTGAGCGTGGAGTACTTCAATAAGTACACGATCGACCTCCTGATGTCCGTACCTGTCTCGTACAACCACGGGGTAGCGAACTATCAGGCCAACCGAGGTGAACTCTCTAACCGCGGTATTGAAGTCGAGCTTCACGCATCGAACATCCTTAACTCCAATGCCTTCCGCTGGGATGCTGACCTCTCGCTGACGAAGATCCGCTCTCGTGTAGAGGCGCTCCCCAATGGCGATATCATTACGGGGGCTGGTAACTACCTCTACCGCCCAGGTGTAGACATCTATACGTTCTACCTCCGCAAGTTCCACGACGTGGAGAAGGAGACGGGTCTGGCTCGCTTCGTCGTCGACCCCACGAAGGACGCTACGGCTGACAACCTCACCTACTACTCTTCTCAGGCAGCATTCACTCCCACCAAGTCTGCTTATCCTAAGCTCTTTGGTGGTCTGACGAATACCTTCTCTTATGGTGGATTCACGCTGAGCACACTCCTGACCTACCAGTTTGGCGGGCACTTCCTCGACCACTTTGAAGGCTTCGCTATCTCGGACGGCGCACGTACGATCTCGGTGAACTCAAGCAAGGATCTGGTCGGTAACTACTGGACGCCTACCAATACGACGGCCTCCAACCCTCTGCCTATCCTGAACAATCCGCTCTCGAGTGCACGTCTGGCCTCGACGCGCTTCCTCCACTCCTCGGACTTTGTCCGCCTCAAGGAAGTGGCGCTGAGCTACCGCCTTCCCAGCTCGCTCACCAAGGTACTCCACGTCAATTCGGCGAGCGTATCTTTGACGGCGAACAACCTCTTCTATCTCTACGCAGCTACCAAGAATAAGGAGCTCGAGACGCCTCTCAATGGTTTCCGTACGGCCGATATCCCTGCTCTGCGCACGGTGAGCTTCGGTGTGAATGTTGGTTTCTAACGCTTATCCCAGTATCCAGATGAAAAGATTCCCATTATATATCCTGCTGGCCTCCTCCCTCGTCCTTAGCTCCTGCGGAAAGGAGCTAGATCAACTCCCTTCAAGTGCTCGGAATTCAGAAGAGTCCGTCACTACACTGAGTGAGTTAAGTAGTGCCGTGCGTGGCGTCTACTCGCGCCTCAATACCCGCTATGGCTACAGCGGCGAGACCGCTATCTTCGCCGATGGACGCGGGGGCGACGTGAAGATCGTCGTAGGGAGCTACAATCACTCGACGGCTATCCACCAGTTCCTCACCGACAAGTCTTCGGGCTTCTCGGCAGGAGCTTACCAAGCCTTCGCCACGACCTCCAGCCGTGTCAATGACATCCTGCAGTATGTAGGCTCGGTAGAGAAGACCCTCGCCTCATCACAGAAGGCCGAGTTCGACGACCAGGTAGCACAGCTCTACGCGCTGAGAGGCCTGGCACACCTGGAGCTGGCACGTCTCTTTAGTCATATCCCCACCACGGGCGTGAACCTGGATGCGGCCTATTCGGGTATTCCCTTGAACACCGCCGTGCATCCCGTTGGCTACCGCTTCCAGCGTTCTACGCTCCGTGAGACCTATGCGCAGGTCATCGCCGACCTGACGAAGTCCCTCGATGGGCTGAGCAAGAATAAGACGCTCAACTCGGGCGCTATCAACTATTGGGCTGCTGCTGGCCTCTTGGCTCGTACCTACCTCTATCTCGGTGACTGGCAGAGCGCCTACAAGTACGCCAGCGAAGTCATCTCCTCCAGCCCCTACACGCTCTACAGCGTAGCAGACTATCCCTCGGTCTGGGGCAAGCAGGGGACGTCGGAGTCCCTCTTTGAGGTGCTCACCACGGAGAAGTCCAATGCAGGGCTCAATAGCCTCGGGGGCTATACCAACCCTGGGGTGTACCCTGAGTTCGGTGCTGCTGACGACTTCGTCACGTGGGTGCAGACGACCCGCTCCAATGACGTCCGCGCACAGCTCATCAGCGAGCGCTCTAAGGCAGGTGGCGTAGCGAAGGCCTACTATACCACGAAGTACGTGGGTCAGGATGGCGCTTCGAACGCTACGGCGATGAATAACTTCAAGGTCATCCGCCTCTCTGAGCTCTACCTCATCGCTTCGGAAGCCCTCCTGCGTGGGGCTACGGCGAGCGACGGAAAGACGGCAGTCGACTACTACAATACGCTGCGACGCAACCGCTTCTCCAGCTATACTGCCGCTACTTCGGTGACGCTGCAGGATATCCTCGATGAGCGCCGTATCGAGTTCTTCTGCGAAGGACACCGCGCCTTTGACCTCCTGCGCAATAAGATCAATCTCACCAGCCAGTACGTCTCGGGTGGTACGGTCAACTACCTCGACTGGCGCACCATCGTCGAGCTCCCCGAGCGCGAGAAGAATATCAATCCGGACCTCGTAGTCCGTGCCGCACAGTAGGCTTATACGCTCTACTTGTTAGTGAAAAAGGTAACACGCCCCCAGCAGCCTCGGCCGCTGGGGGCGTGTTGTATCTATATCCTTCTGAAGGGTAGTGGTGTGAACCTATATTGGTCGGCGGGCTGACCTATATAGCTTCTCACTCCGACCTATATTGGTCGTATCCGTGACTTATATAGGTCAGCTCGCTGACCAATATAGGTTCACTCACCTCCTTCATCGTGATCGTCGCTTCGCTCTCCGTAGATGGCCTATTCATAGGGACTTGTGCTGGAGGGATGATGGGGTAGTACGGAGGGGCGAATGAAGGGGCTATGGGGGACGAGTATCCCGAGGTGTATGAGTGAAGCGCGGAAGGGATGTTGTTATTCGAAGTCTTTTTCGCTAACTTTGAGGTGAGGGTTACGAAGGACTCCCTTAGTGCTCTTACCATAACTCATGTCACACTCCCCCTCGGGGAACTAAAAGCTATTCAACTATGGACATCAGAATTCAAGCCATCCACTTCGATGCCACAGAGCAGCTCAAGGCCTTTATCCAGAAGAAACTCGAGAAGCTGACCCGCTTCGCCGACGATATACAGGCCGCCGAAGTCGTCCTAAAGGTTGTCAAGCCCGAAGTATCCAATAACAAGGAAGCCTCCATCAAGCTCAAGGTCAATGGTGCAGACTTCTTTGTCGACAAGACAGGCAACAGCTTCGAGGAATCTGTCGATCTCTGTATCGACGTCCTGAAGCGTAAGCTCGAGAAGCACAAGGAGGCCTAAGCCCCCAGCCCTCGCCTTGAGGGCACACGTGACTAACTCTTGCCCCCACTGAGTCCCCCCTCAGCTGGGGGCAACTCATATATATAAGGTAGTACTTGCCTCCAGTAGCTTCCTCGCGAAGCACTGCTTGCTACCTGCTGGGGTGGGTAGGATAGGAGGCGTGAGAATAGAGTGAGTTTAGCACCCTTGCGAGGGGGCAAGTCGTTCGTGTATAGGTGCTTGAGTATAAATGCTGTCAAAGTGTTAGGACTGCAGTGCACGAAGCAGTATCACGTAATGCTTTAATGTGTATATTTGCTACTACAAACGACGACAAAGCACATGGACGAAAGACGCATCGCACGTATTCGTGAGATGGAGACCGCACTCAACCAGTGGGTGGACCTCGGCAACAAGGGGGAAGAACTCCTTGAGGTCATGACGGCTCATCTCCCTAGCCTGGAGCGTCTCGTCGCCTACTACAGCTCCCCCGACTGGATGCGTGACCACGATGCCAGCGATGAGGGGCTCCTCCCACCAGATCTTCCCCACGGCGTCCTCAGCGAAGATGCCGTCTTCGACCTCCTCACACAGCTGTATGGCTTGTGCGGGATCGTGAAAGACATAGAGCAGCGCCTCGGAAAGATACCCTAGAGAAAAGTTAGGGTAGCCGTACCTCCCCAGCCCTTGGAGCGGCGCACTACCCCCGACTATATAGTACACAAACAACTACATTAAGAACACTATGCAGCAGTACACCCTCAATCCCATAGCACGCGCTATCGGGAAGGAACCCAAGGCCTTCACTAAGGCAGACATCACCAAGTACATCCTCGACAACGACATCCACGAGCTCAACTTCCGCTATACGGCAGCTGATGGGCGTCTCAAGGAGCTGAACTTCGTCATCCAAGATGCCGAGTATCTTGATGAAGTCCTCTCCTCTGGTGAGCGCGTAGACGGCTCCAGCCTCTTCCCAGGTCTGATGGAAGCCGGCTCCTCTGACCTCTATGTAGTGCCTAAGTTCTCCTCGGCCTTCATGGATCCCTTCGCTGCTCAGCCTACGATCTCCTTCTTCTGCGCCTATATGGACAAGAATGGCCAGCCTCTCGCAGCTGCTCCCGACGAGATCCTGCGCCGTGCTGCTCAGGCCTTCCGCGAAGTGACGGGCGGTCTGGAGTTCTACGCCATGGGTGAGCTTGAGTACTACGTCATCGGCGAGCAGGAAGATGGCTACGAAGCTGTCGACCAGCGTGGCTACCATGAGATGGGCCCCTTCAGCAAGCAGATCGACTTCCGCACGCAGGCTATGCGCCTCATCTGCGAATGTGGTGGCCAGATCAAGTACGGCCACGGTGAAGTAGGGAACTTCATGGCTGACGGTCTCAACTATGAGCAGAACGAAATCGAATTCCTCCCCGTACCCGTCGAAGAAGCTGCACAGCACCTGCAGCTCGGTAAGTGGATCCTCTTCGAGCTCGGCTGGAGAATGGGTCTCAAGGTAACCTTCGCTCCTAAGATCATCGTCGGTAAGGCTGGTAGCGGTATGCACGTCCACACGAAGATCGTCGACAAGAACGGCATCAACCAGTACGTCGACCAGGCTGGCGAACTCACGGCTACTGCCCACAAGGCTGTCGCTGGTATGATGAGCCTCGCAGCTTCGCTCACCGCCTTCGGTAACACGAACCCCACCTCTTACCTGCGTCTCGTACCTCATCAGGAGGCTCCTACGACGGTATGCTGGGGCGACCGCAACCGCTCGGCTCTCGTGCGCGTGCCCCTCGGCTGGAGTGCAGACGTCGATATGTCCAGCATCGTCAACCCCCTCGAAACGCCCAGCAAGAAGCGCTACACCAATAAGCAGACGATCGAGTTCCGTGCCTCCGACGGCTCGGCTAACATCTACCTCCTGCTGGCTGGTATCTGTACGGCAGTACGCCACGGCTTCGAGATCGACAATGCTGAGCAGCTCGCTAAGGACACCTATGTCGCTGTGAACATCCACAAGGATGAGTTTGCTGGTGCCGTAGCTCATCTGGATAGCCTGCCTGCCTCCTGCGTCGCATCGGCCGAACGTCTGCGCCAGCACCGCGCTATCTACGAAGCTCGCGGCGTCTTCGATCCTACGACGATCGATATGCTGATCCGCAACCTCGAGGCTTATCAGGATGCCGACCTGCGTGCTAAGGCACAGGCCGATCCTCAGTTCCTCAAGGAGCTTGTAGAACGCTACTTCTACTGCTAAGGCGCTCCCTCCGTCTAAGCATCAGATAACGGGCAGCCCCCGCTACTCCATCGGAGTGGCGGGGGCTGTCGTTTGCTGTCGTGTGTGGGGGCGTGCGAGGTCGTTCGCCTTAGAAGCGGGAGCGCATCGCCTCGGCGTTCTTGCTGGCTTGCTTGTCTTGGAGGTGAGCACCGAAGGTATAGGTCAGGCTGGCCGTGAGCATATTACGTATGCTCATGTTGACGACCTCGATGGTATTCCCTTCTGTAGTCAGGGTCGTACGTGGATCGGGTGAAGCGATATTCGTGATACCCATCTGCAGACGAAGGTGCTCATTGAGGAGGCTGTAGTTGAGGCTGACGCTGGAGTAAACCTGGCTGCTTGTACGTCCAGCACCAGAAATCTCGGGAGTCCTGTAGTTCAGATAGAAGTTCCCGCTGAAGGTCTTCGTGTGGTTGAAGAAGAGTGTGCCGTTGAGGCTTGCACTATAGGAAAGACCCTTGTCCGCATTGAGTGGGCGCCCGTTGTAGGCAACGGAGGAGGTAGTGTAGCCAATCTGATGACTGATGTAGCACTGCAGGAACGAGAGTGAGTGGAAGAAGTAGCTATTCTGTAGCCCGACGTTGTACTTTGTCTCAGCATTGTCGATCAGATAGCGTACAGCGCTTGTGTGGGGGTCGAGGAGGGCAAGGGGCGTGATGCCGTCCCAGCTGTAGTTAGCGAAGGCCTGGAAGTTCAGTGAGCCGTCGAGGGTGTAGCCGAAGGTGAGTGAGCCTTGCTTAGTGGGGCGCAGGTCTTCCTTCCCAGAGATGGTGCTGTACTGGTTCTCATACAGAGGATAGGGGGATAGCTGGCTGAAGTGTGGGCGGTCGAGGCGGATTGTTCCTTCGAAGCTCAGAGCGTGACGCTCACTGGGGGTGAAGCCGAGGTAGAGCGTGGGGAAGAAATTGACGTAGTCTCGTGTCTTGAGATCAGGCTCTCCCTTCACCTTACCTGCGGTGTGGGTGTACTCCATACGCAGCCCTCCACGGAGGTTCCACTTGGCTGAGAGTGGCTGGGTGATGTCGGTGTAGAGCGCATAGACGTGCTCATCGAAGAGGATGGCATCGGTACGTGCACCGAGAGTCGTGTGGGCGAAGTACTCATTGCTATTGTCCGTGCGACTCCAGGTGCCCTTTGCTCCGAAGGTGAGTATGGTCTGCCCTAAGGGTAGGGTGATGTCCACGTTCGTCAGGTAGGAATGCACTCGCTGTCCCTTGTGTCCCTTGTAGGAGAAGTCGCTACCAGCTGCAGGCGATCCGTCGGCGAGGTAACCCGTGGAGGCAAAGCGGTCATCCGAGGAGGTGCGCGAACCTACGTAGTCAGCGTCCCACGAGATTTTGCGCCCTGGAGCTTTGGCAAAGGTCTTCTCGAGGTGGAGGTTGAGTGCGGTGTAGGCTTCGTGTTCGGTCTCTGAGGCTGTCCCAGGTAGGCGGAGCAGGAGGTCGTGGCTACCATCGGGGCGGATGGAGTAGTTGCGCGTCTCGTTCGTGCGGTCTATCTGCGTGCTGTTGGGAGTATAGGTGGCAGTGAAGCCTACGGTGAGCTCGGGGTTAATCGTGTAGTCGAGACCGCCTCTGATATTGAGACTACGCGTCTGATAGTCGAAGAGGGAGGTGCTGGCTGAATAGAGCTGGGTCGAGGGGGCGGTACGGTAGGTATCGAAGGTCCCGATGGTGTTTGGGTGGGAACCGTCAAGGTTGAGTGAAGCGGATATACGACCCTGCTTGTAGTTGAGCCCTGTCGAGAGGCTGGGG
The DNA here is from genome assembly GCF_000292995.1 of Porphyromonas sp. oral taxon 279 str. F0450. Classification (NCBI taxonomy): domain Bacteria; kingdom Pseudomonadati; phylum Bacteroidota; class Bacteroidia; order Bacteroidales; family Porphyromonadaceae; genus Porphyromonas; species Porphyromonas sp. oral taxon 279. Next base: position 62,057 of record NZ_ALKJ01000044.1, read on the forward strand.
CTGACACGGCCCTTGAAGAGAAAAGCATCGGCCGAGATGTTCCCACCGAAGTAGTCGTTCTGAGCTTTCTTCATCACGATGTTCAGCACACCAGCATTGCCCTCCGCCTCATACTTGGCTGGTGGGGTGGTGAGGACTTGTACCTCAGCGATGTCGGCCTGGTTGTAGGAGCGCAGCAGACCCGTGAGAGCTTCGCCCGAGAGGCGTACGCGCTTGTCATTGATGAGCACGATTGCCTTACCACGACCGATGATGGAGATGCCTTGATCGGAGACGCTGAGCCCTGGGGTGCGCTTGAGGACATCGAGGGCATTCTGCGCACCAGCGCTGATCTGCTGGGCGTCGAAGACGAGGCGGTCTGCCTGACGGGTGATGATAGGGCGGCGGCCACGCACCTCGACGCCGCGGAGCTGCTGGGTCTCTTCGCTGAGGAGCAGCTCGCCGAGGTCAAGGCCTGTGGCGGGGAGGGTGATGGTCTTGTACTGACCTTGGTAGCCCAGAGCACGGAGCTCGAGGAGGTAGGTGCCAGCGGAGGCCGTGAGGGAGAAGGTGCCGAGGGAGTCGGTCACGACACCCGTGACGAGGGTGCTGTCGGGGAGCCGGCGCAGTAGCGCATTACCCATATCTATGGCTTGGCGGTCGCTTGCGCGCAGGAGTCTGCCCTGGAGTCGTGCGTCGCCTGCGCTCTGAGCGAAGGTGCTTCCCGTGCCCAGTGCGAGGGCGGTGAGGAGTAGATGAAGGCGTTTCATAAGAAGTTTGCGGTGTAATGGATGATTATTACACCGCAAATATAAGCACTTTCTTTTGATCTGTACAAATGTATAGTACACTCCTTCGTATTTCCTGCTCTCGGGCGGGAAAGTAATAACCCCCGATAGCCGGTCCTGGGCTGTCGGGGGTTAGGTGCTATACGTTGGATGATCGTGCGGGGAGGTGTGTGCGCTAAGACTTCTTGTTGAAGATGACCTCCTGCAGGGGCAGCTCGGTGAAGGTGGGGAAGGTCGATCCAGGAGCGACCTCGGCATCTGAGGTGACGAAGCCTGCGGAGATAGATGTCCCACGGACGATACCGCGGAAGGAGCGGAGGATCGTTATCTTGCCGAAGGGCGTGGTCTTCGAATAGTCATCGATATAAATCGTGTCGCCAGCGAAGTGGCAGGGGATGTCATACGTCAGGGTACCCATAGGAGAGCCCTCGTAGTTCAGGCTTAGCTCGACGTCCTCGGGACTATTGAAGTGGAGGGTGAAGATACCCGTGCTGTCGCACCATTCGGTGCCTTGGAGGTGGTGTTTGTCTTCAGCTGTGGAGGCTTTCTGGGCTCCCTGGCATGAGCCTAATAGGAGTGTGAGGGTGAGCGCTCCGAGGGAGAGGGAGCGGAAGCAGGCGTGTCGTGTCATCGTCTTTCTGTTGTGTCGTTCCGTTGCAGGTGAGAGATGGACTGGGGATGGTACTCAGTAGCCCCAGCATATAGGGGCAAAGGTACACGCTTTCCCCGCCTTCTGCAATCCTCATTTTTAGGTATTTCTTCCTCCTCATGCTACGGGCAAGGCCTTCATCCATCACAGCGGTTTTTCTTATTCAGTAGCGGGAAAAAGTAGTAGTCCCGTGAGGAAGTATGCAGCTTCCCGTAGTGGTATTTCTCTATCCACGTACGTAGTCTTATCGGCCAGGTATCTAAATCCAAATGTCCACGTACGTAGTCCTTAGATCTACGTACGTAGATCGAATGAATCCTCCGCAGATCTGTAGGTTTTCCTCGTATGCGTAGGCGTTCATACCATTATTACTTCCAGCTTTTTCCTCCGCAGAAATGCGCCTGTATGGTACCGCTATGCGGTGCGTATCGCAGGGCACTGTGTCAGCGTCTGTATAGATAGGAGCCCTAGCGATTTGCTCCCAAAGAGGGGGCTTTGAGTGGCGGCGATTTGGCGTGCGATTAGCAGAAAGGAGCGGGTCTTGAGGAGGTGGATACGGGGCGTGTAAGTGATAGGTGACGAGTCGCTTACGTTCGTCAAAATATTTATTTAGTCGGCTCCTTGGAGGGGCGGAGTATTTGCCTTTACTTTGTCGTGGAGTCCTGCTCGAAGCTCTCTTTTGGTACCCTTCACCTCGCCCAGCTCCTCCTTATATATACGTATGCTGGTAGGGTAGGGGGTAGGAAGAAGCGGAGCGCTCCAGCCTACATTTATTCATTTTATTCATACCACACGACGATGAAAACACCCATCATCTCTTCGTCTACCGCTGCCCAGTCCAGCGTGCCCTCCCTCATCTTCCGCGCCTATACGGTCAAGGAGCTTGCCTGTCTCTACTTCCCACAGAAGACGGCTACGGGAGCCTCCCGCTCCCTGCGTGCGCTCATTCGCCACGACCCCGAGCTACTCTCCCAGCTACGTGCCCAAGGCTATCGCCCGCGGGTGCACTACCTACCGCCCTCTGCCGTGCAGGTACTACTCGAGCATTTAGGCACTCCGGAGGAGTTCTACGAGATCCTTCGCAAGGCTTAGCGGACGCTTATTCCATGGGAGCGGTACGGGCCAAACGAAATATTTGACTATCTTTGCACCACAATTAAGAGGACGTGTGCGCCGTTATAGTCATGCCGTAGGGCATAAGAGTCCGCACCCCTCCAATGGATTGGTTGGGTAGCTCAGCTGGATAGAGCAATAGCCTTCTAAGCTATCGGTCCTGGGTTCGAATCCCAGCCCAATCACACAAGCTCTCCCCCCACTCAATATCCCTTACATCACTAAGATATCCTTTGATGGGGTTGGCTTTTGGCTCTTCACCATCATCTCTGTAGCCACCTCTGGCTACCATTTATAGTCTGATATATTATCCCTTGGGTAGCTGATCCCTCCCAAGCACTTCGGGTCGTCAGGGTCGTCTGTAGGGCGCACCCTCATCGCTCTCGTAGCCACTACCCCAAGTCCTTGTGTCGATCAGTCTCCCTATGACATCCGTCCTGAAGGAGCCCCCGCCCCCGGGGGATAGTACGTATTCATAATCAATATGCAACGATACAATATCACCGAGCTGTCCAGCAAGACGCTGGAGGAGCTCCAGGAGATCGCCCGAGAAATAGGCTTCTCTCCCGATGCCTTCCCCGAGAAGCGCGAACTGATCTACGAGATCCTGGACCAGCAAGCTGTCACCGTCGCTGAGACGACGAGTGTCAAGCGCAAGCCTGGTCGTCCTCGCAAGTCCTCTTCTGCCGAAGAGTCTACCCATGAAACGCGCAAGTCTACCCCCGCTACCTCTTCTGCTCCCGCTGATGACGCCCCCGAAGCCTCGGAGGACGCTCCCGAAGTAGAGCAGCCAAAGCGTAAGCGTGGTCGCCCCTCTAAGGCTGAAGCGCTGGCACGTGAGCAAGCCCTCTCTGCCGTAGCTAAGGCCTCCGAAGAGCATGCTAAGGATCCCGAAGCGATCGCTGTCGAGGAGCCAGCAGCTCCCGCCCCCAAGCCCATCCGTGGCGCCCGCACGTCAGCCTCCGCTGCGAAGCCTGCTGCCAGCCCTGCTGTCGCCGTAGAGCCTCGTGTCGCTGAAGCTGCCCCCGCAGCCGAAGCCGCTAAGGAAGGCGAAACTCCCGTAGCAGCAGCTCCTGCGCAGAGCCCCGCCCGCATGGTCTTCCGTCACAAGGACAGCAAGTCTGTCCTTGACGAGATCCTGCCTACCCTCAATACACCTCAGCCCCAGCCCAAGGTACGTCAGCAGCAGCCCCAGGCTCCTGCTCAGCCCCAGGTGCATCAGGTACAGGTGCAGGCACAGCAGCCTGCCGAGCCTAAGGCTTATCCCGCTGTGAAGCCAGTCGCTCGCCCCCAGCAGGAGTTCGACTTCTCGGGCATCCTCGAGTGCTCTGGCGTACTGGAGATCCTGCCCGACGGCTACGGCTTCCTCCGCTCTGCAGACTACAACTACCTCCCTTCGCCTGACGATATCTACCTCTCGGTGAATCAGATCAAGCAGTGGAGTCTGCGCCCTGGCGACCTCGTCGAGGGCTTCATCCGTCCTCCACAGGATGGTGATAAGTACTTCCCCTTCGATACGATCACGCGTGTCAATGGGCGTACCCCCTCGGAGATGCGCGACCGCGTACCCTTCGATCACCTCACGCCGATCTTCCCCGATGAGAAGTTCCGCCTCGAGTCTACCAATAACCCTGCTGTACAGGACAAGATCGCGATGCGTATCGTCGACCTCTTCGCTCCTATCGGTAAGGGCCAGCGTGGTCTCATCGTCGCACAGCCCAAGACGGGTAAGACCGTCCTGCTGAAGAATATCGCTAACGCTATCGCAGCCAACCACCCCGAGGTCTATATGATCATCCTCCTCATCGACGAGCGTCCTGAGGAAGTCACCGATATGGCGACCAGCGTCAATGCCGAGGTCATCGCTTCGACCTTCGACGAGCCTGCTGACCGCCACGTCAAGATCGCCGAGATCGTGCTGAACAAGGCTAAGCGTATGGTAGAGAGCGGTCAGGATGTCGTCATCCTCCTCGACTCCATCACGCGTCTGGCACGTGCCTACAATACGGTACAGCCTGCCTCGGGTAAGGTGCTCTCCGGTGGTGTCGATGCCAACGCCCTGCAGAAGCCCAAGCGCTTCTTCGGTGCTGCGCGTAACATCCGCGGTGGCGGTAGCCTGACGATCCTCGCTACGGCCCTGCAGGAGACGGGCTCGAAGATGGATGATGTGATCTTCGAAGAGTTCAAGGGGACGGGTAATATGGAGCTCCAGCTCGACCGTCGTCTGGCGAATAAGCGTATCTATCCTGCCGTCGACCTCGTGGCCAGCAGCACGCGCCGTGATGACCTCCTGCAGGATCAGACGACCCAGAGCCGTATGTGGTCTGTGCGTAAGGTCCTCTCGGAGATGAACCCCATCGAAGCGATGGAGAACGTCAAGAACCTCATGCTCCGCACCAAGGATAATGAGGAGTTCTTCGCCGAAGTGAATAGCTAATAGAGGCGGTAGTGGCTTAGTCCAATAGTTCTCTTATCTTTGTAGAGTAAACACAATTACTACTAACACAAAATATCCTATCGCACAATGAGCAAGATCGGTATTTTCTACGGCTCTTCTACGGGCTCTACCTCCGAAGTAGCACAGCGTCTGGCTAAGGCCCTCGGCGCAGAAGCTAATGTCTATGATGTCGCTGGCGCAGACGCTGCTGATGCAGCTGCCTTCGATGTCCTCCTCCTCGGTTCCTCTACGTGGGGTATCGGTGACCTCCAGGACGACTGGGAAGACTTCCTCCCCAAGCTCGCTGAGCAGAACCTCGCTGGCAAGAAGGTCGCTCTCTTCGGCTGCGGTGACGCTGACAGCTATCCCGATAGCTTCTGCGAAGCTCTGGCTAAGATCCACGAAGGCCTCGCTGGTACGGGCTGCTCCTTCATCGGTGCTTATGAGCCCGAAGGCTACAGCTACGATGCTACTGAAACGGAACAGGATGGCAAGCTCATCGGTCTCTGCCTCGACGAAGCTAACCAGTCTGACCTCACCGACGAACGTATCGAAAAGTGGGTCGCTCTGCTGCAGTCGCAGTTCTAAGAGCGAGCGCTTAGCACGACCAATATCAGTTGCCCTTCGGCTGTCTCCCACACGGGGGTACGGCCGAAGGGCAACTTTTTGTATCTTTAGGGTATAGTTAGTTAGCTCGCTATTCATCACTATCATCATCAAATACACTATGAAGCAAACGACACTCCTCGCAGCCTTTGCCCTGGCTGTCATGGCCTGGGCTACTCCGTCTGCTGAGGCTTGCTCCGACCTGATCGTGGGCAAGAAGGCTTCGGTCGACGGCTCCGTCATGATCAGCTATTCGGCCGACTCGCACACCCTCTACGGCGACCTCGTACATTATCCAGCTAAGGCTTGGGGCAAGGGCCTCATGCTTCAGATCCACGAGTGGGATACGGGCAAGCCCCTTGGCTATATCCCTCAGGCCGCTGTCACCTACAATGTCGTGGGGAACATGAATGAGCATCAGGTAGCCATCACCGAGAGTACTTGGGGTGGACGCAAGGAGCTCCACGATCCCTCGGGCGTCATGGACTACGGTAGCCTCATCTACGTAGCTCTGCAGCGCTCCCGCTCAGCTCGTGAAGCGATCCGCGTCATGACCGACCTCGTCCGCGATCACGGCTACTACAGCTCGGGTGAGTCCTTCACCATCGCTGACAAGAACGAAGTCTGGATCATGGAGCTTATCGGCAAGGGCCCCAAGAAGAAGGGCGCTACGTGGGTAGCTATCCGCATCCCCGATGACGCTATCGCAGCTCACGCCAATCAGGCACGTATCCACAAGATCCCCTTCGGTGACAAGGAGAACTGCATGTACGAGAAGGACGTAGTCAACGTAGCTCGTGAGAACGGATGGTTCAAGGGTAAGGATAAGGACTTCGACTTCCAGAAGGCTTACAACCCCTATGACTTCAGCGGTCTGCGTGCTTGCGAAGCCCGTGTATGGAGCTTCTTCCGCACCTTCGATAAGAGCATGGACAAGTACAAGAAGCACATCATGGGTGATGCTTCCGAAGAGCCCATGCCTCTCTACATCATCCCCGACCGTAAGGTGAGCCTCGCTGACGTCCGCGAAGGGATGCGCAACCACTACGAAGGCACCGAGCTCTCGATGACGAACGACCCCGGGGCTGGTGCCTACAAGGTCCCCTACCGCTGGCGTCCTATGACCTTCAAGAGCGAAGGCCGTGAGTACTTCAACGAGCGCGCTATCGCTACGCAGCAGACGGGCTTCGTGCTCATCGCTCAGATGCGTAGCTGGCTGCCCGATGCTGTCGGTGGTATCCTGTGGTTCGGTGTCGACGATGCCAATACGGCTGTCCTCACGCCTATGTACACCTCCATCACCGAGATCCCCGAATGCTACCGCCGTGGCAACGGGAGCATGACGGAGTTCAGCTGGACGTCTGCCTTCTGGATCCACAACTGGGTAGCTAACATGGCGTATAACCGCTATGAGCCTATGATCCGCGACATCCGCCCCGTGCAGAAGGAGCTGGAAGATAGCTACGTGGACCTGGTGAAGAACACCGACGCTAAGGCTCTCGAGCTGCTGAAGAGCAGCCCCGCACAGGCCACCGCTTACCTCACGGAGGTCTGCGGTAAGGTAGCCAACGAGGCGACCGCTCGCTGGAAGAAGCTCGGTGAATACCTCCTCGTCAAGTATATGGACGGTAACGTCAAGAAGGAGAAGGACGGCAAGTTCGAAGAGAACGGCTACGGCCAGATCGTCTCGCCCAACTTCCCCGGCTACAGCCAGGAATACTACGACCAGGTCGCTAAGAGCGGCGAGGCCAAGCACCTCGAGGTCCCCAAGAAGGATAAGTAATCGTACTTCCTCCCAATAGTAGCTTCGCCCCCGTACTCTCGTAGTGCGGGGGCGAAGTCGTATAAGGGGATCGGGGAGCGCTTGCTAAGGCGCACATTCCCCAGTGTGTAGGCGGGATGGAATTTCCGTATATGCACAAATATATTTCTGTATATGCGAAAAAATATTTCCGCATATACGAAAATAAATCGCCGTATATACGCAGATTTATCGGCGCATATACGGCTGCTCGGTGCCTTGCTTTCGCCCGCTGTATGGGGCGGGAAGTGCTGGAAGAAGGAGCGCCTCCATTTAGATAAAAGCGAATCGTCCACGGACTGTCACCCACCGAGGGTGGGGCAGTCCGTGGACGATTTGTCTTGTGGAGGCGGGGCGTGCCTACGGCTACTTCAGCGTGCCGAGCTCACGGCCGACCTTGATGAAGGCAGCGATGGCCTTGTCGAGGTGGTGGCGTTCGTGCGCGGCGGAGAGCTGTACGCGGATACGTGCCTGGCCCTTGGGGACGACGGGGTAGTAGAAGCCCGTGACGTAGATCCCTTCTTCGAGGAGGCGTGCAGCGTATTCCTGCGAGAGCTTAGCGTCGTAGAGCATCACGGCACAGATAGCTGACTGGGTAGGCTTGATGTCGAAGCCAGCAGCGAGCATCTTGTCGCGGAAGTACTCGACGTTCTCCATCAGCTTGGTGTGCAGGGCATCGCTTTCCTCGAGCATCTTGAAGACTTCGAGGCCAGCACCGACAACTGCGGGAGGGATGGAGTTACTGAAGAGGTAGGGACGTGAGCGCTGACGAAGCATGTCGATGACTTCCTTGGGCCCCGTGGTGAAGCCGCCGATAGCGCCACCGAAGGCCTTACCGAGCGTACCGGTGTGCAGGTCGATACGGCCGTAGCAGTTGAACTGCTCAGCGACGCCACGACCCGTGGGGCCGACGACACCAGCCGAGTGGCATTCGTCGACCATGACGAGCGCATCGTACTTGTCCGCCAGGTCGCAGATCTTATCCATCGGAGCGACATTGCCGTCCATGGAGAAGACGCCATCGGTGACGATGATGCGGAAGCGAGCGGACTGGGCTTCTTGGAGTACGCGCTCCAGGTCTTCCATGTTCGCATTTTCGTAGCGGTAGCGCTGGGCCTTACAGAGGCGTACGCCGTCGATGATAGAGGCGTGGTTCAGCGCGTCGCTGATGATAGCGTCTTCTGGACCGAAGAGGGGCTCGAAGACCCCGCCGTTAGCGTCGAAGCAGGCGGCGTAGAGGATGGTGTCTTCGGTGTGGAAGTAGCGGGCGATGGCCTGCTCGAGCTGCTTGTGGATGTCCTGCGTACCGCAGATGAAGCGGACGGAGCTCATCCCGAAGCCGTGGCTGTCCATGGCGGCCTTAGCGGCTGCTACCAGACGAGGATGGTCGGAGAGACCGAGGTAGTTATTGGCGCAGAAGTTGATGACCTCCTGCCCCGTGCTGATCTTGATGTCGGCAGTCTGAGGGGTCGTGATGATACGCTCCCGCTTGTAGAGGCCGGCTTCGTCGATGGATTGAAGTTCCTCAGCGAGGTACTTCTTCATGTTCTTAAACATAGTCCTTGTTTCTTCGTGTATAGCTTGCTAAGTAGTGTGCTTTGCTTGCTGGAGTGCCGTGTGGGCGAGCGAAGGGCTCTATCCCTTGCGGCGGATGGTCTCGATCATGTCGCGCGTCATGGCGGGCAGGTCGTACTGGGGCTTCCAGTCCCACTCGCTTCGAGCGCAGCTATCGTCGAGGGAGTTAGGCCAAGAGTCAGCGATACCCTGACGGAGTTCGTCGAGCTCGTAGGTCATCTCGAAGGTGGGGATCACCTCGCGGATAGAGGCTGCGATACCCTCGGGGTCGAAGCTCATCGAGGTGATGTTGAAGGAATTGCGGTGAATGAGTCGTGTGGGGTCTGCTTCCATAAGTTCGACGCAGGCGCGCAGGGCATCGGGCATATACATCATATCCATATAGGTGCCTGGGCGCAGGGGGCATGCGAAGCGACCTTCGCGTACAGCGGCATAGTAGATGTCTACAGCATAGTCGGTAGTACCACCACCCGGAGGTGCAACATTAGAGATAAGGCCAGGGAAGCGTACGGAGCGTGTGTCGACGCCGAAGCGCTTCTGATAGTAATCACTGAGGAGCTCGCCAGAGACCTTCGTCACCCCGTACATGGTCTTGGGGCGCTGGATGGTGTCCTGTGGCGTCATGTCGCGCGGTGTCTCGGGACCGAAGGAGCCAATAGAGCTGGGGGTGAAGACCGCACAGCCATTCTCGCGTGCTACCTCGAGGACGTTGAAGAGACCGCCGAGGCCGATCTGCCATGCCAGCTGCGGCTTGGCTTCAGCGACAGCACTCAGCAGTGCTGCCAGATTGAAGATCGTGTCGATCTTGTAGCGACGTACGACTTCGGTGATCTGCTGGGGATTGGTAATGTCTACCACTTCACAAGGACCAGTCTCGAGGAGCTCGCCCTTGGGAGGAGCTGCAGGGATGTACCCTGCCACGACTACGGGATAGAGTCGGCGGAGCGTCATGGCGAGCTCGGTCCCGATCTGGCCTGTAGAGCCGATGATAAGGATGTTTTTCATACCTCTGTGTGATACGTATTTTCTTGCGAGATGCTCGCTAGCAGGGTGCTTGTGGTGACGCTGCAGGTGCGAGGCGGACCTAATAAATGCGTACAAATGCCCTTTACTATGCGCCAAATGTAGTTAATCTCGTTGGAAAAATCAGTATTTCATAGTGCGTGCCCTTATAAGGCTCTGATTATTCGCTTGGTAGGGTGCCTATGGAGATGTGTAGGAGACGCTATACCTTTGTCTACGCTAACGAAAGAACTTTAAGAAGATGACTCATTGTGTGATGCACACGCTCCCTTCGGGGCTTAGGATCATCGCTTCGGTCGAGCCCGAGGCGGCAGTCAGCTACGTGGGCCTTGGGGTACGCGTAGGGGCTCGTGACGAAGGCCTGCGCTGGCATGGGCTGGCGCATAGTATCGAGCACATGCTCTTCAAGGGCACGCGCCTACGCTCCTCGAGCCAGATCATCGAGCGTATGGAGTCCGTGGGGGCTGAGCTGAATGCCTATACGACGAAGGAGGAGACGATGCTCTACGCCATCGCCCCCTCACGCTATGTACGGCGCTCGCTGCACATGATCCTCGACATCGCTGCCCATAGCACGTTCCCCGAGCGGGAGTGGACGAAGGAGCAGGAGGTCATCCTTGACGAGATCCATTCGTATGAGGATAGCCCTTCGGAGCTGATCTTCGATGAGTTCGAGGATCAGGTCTTCCGCCCGCACCGCCTCGGGCATGCCATCCTCGGTACGGAGGCTTCGGTGGGGCGCATCACGGTGGAGGCGCAGCGCCGCTTCCATCGCACGTACTACCGCCCTGAGCGCATGGTGCTCTTTGCCCGTGGTGTGCTCGATATGGACGACTTGATCGCTGCAGCGGAGCGGGCCTTCCCTGGCGAAGGTCAGCCACTCATCTCAAGCAGCGCACTTCCCGAGCCACTCCCTATACCTATATATAATAAGGAGGCACGTCGCGTGGTGCGTCGTCGGGATACGGCGCAGAGCCACGTGCTGCTGGGGCGTGCCGCTTATTCGCTCTATGATCCGCGGCGTCTGGCACTTAGTCTTCTCGCGAGTATCCTCGGCGGGAGCGGGATGAATGCCCGGCTGAATATGCAGCTGCGAGAGCAGCGTGGGCTGGTCTATCATGTCGAGTGCAACTACACGCCCCACACCGATACGGGGCTCTTCTCCGTCTACTTCGGCTCATCGCATCGTGCCGAAGCGGAGGCTATCGAGCTGGTCTATGCCGAGCTGGCGCGCTTGGTGGCTGAGCCCTTGACGCAGCGAGCCCTGGAGCAGGCTCTACGTCAGACACGTGGTCAGATGATCGTCGCCTCGGAGCAAAGGGAGCAGCACTTCCTCTCGATGGGGAAGAGCTTCCTGCATACGGGGACGTTTGAGTCGGACGAAGTGCTTCAGGAGCGCCTCTCTGCCCTCACGCCCGAGCTACTGCACGAGGTCGCTACGGAGCTCTTCGATCGCTCTATGTTCCACGAACTTATCTATCGCTAACGCGAACAAAGACATCCCCTTCATAGGAGGGGGTGGAGCGAACCTATATTGGTCAGTGAGTCGACCAATATAGGTTCGCTTCGTGATCTATATAGGTCGCACTGCGGAGCAATATAGGTCAGCCCAACGACCGATATAGATTCGTACGGCTCCACTATCGGAGACTGTTGCGGCAGAGTCCTACCCTCTATTTAGAGTGCTAAGGTATCGCACGCCCATCTCCCCGATATACCTCTCCGAAAGCGATACGCAAGCCCTGCGCCTTATCGCGAGTATTCCTCTTATCCAGCGGAGGTAAAAGTGCTGTTCTTACGAAGAAAAAAGCGCCTTCCCGTAGTGGTATTCTTCTATCTATGCACGTAGTCTTAAAGACCAGGCACGTAAATCCAAATATCCACGTACGTAGATATTAGAGCCACGTACGTAGCCCAAACTTATCTGCCACTCGTCCACAACTTTTATCCCTATGCGGAGCAAAAACTTAAATATAGATCAGCCCGACAGCCTATATAGGTTCATACCGCTTGACTATCGGGGGGGGGGAGTATGCTGTGATAGTCGTTGGGAGAATCGACCTATTGAGCTTGCTCCTATTTAGTAATCATTTTATCTTGGCTTCATCAAAGAAACAGGCGGATCGTTGGCCAACGAATACGCTGCAACAGAATATGACGCCTCGTGGTGCTACGGCATAGGCGCGTGTGTAGAGGGCTTTTCGTACATTTGTACTCTAAAAGAAATCATCAAGTAAGATAGTAGCTATCCCCTAAGCGGAACAAACATGAATATATCCTACGATCTACTACGCTCCTACGTGGAGACGGATCTGACCCCCGATGAAGTCGCTGCTGCCCTGACCTCTATCGGTCTTGAGGTAGGCGGTGTAGAAGAAGTCGAATCAATCCCCGGTGGGCTCAAGGGCCTTGTCATCGGTCACGTGCTGACCTGCGATGTGCATGAGAACTCCGATCACCTCCACGTCACGACAGTAGATGTAGGTGCCGAGGCACCCCTGCAGATCGTCTGTGGTGCGCCCAATGTAGCCGCTGGCAAGGCGGTCGTCGTCGCTACCATCGGTACCGTCCTCACCTCGGGTGACGAGTCCTTCACCATCAAGAAGAGCAAGATCCGTGGCGTCGAGAGCTTCGGTATGCTCTGCAGTGAGGTAGAGATCGGTGTCGGGCACGACAATAGCGGGATCATCCTCCTCGATACGGCTACGACGAAGCCTGGGACGCCTGCTGCTGAGCACTTCGGTGTCTGCTCCGACTACGTCCTCGAGGTCGATATCACGCCGAACCGTGTCGATGCTACTTCGCACTACGGCGTCGCCCGCGATCTCGCTGCTTATCTCACGCAGCAGGGGAAGGCCACGAAGGCTAAGCTCCCCGAGGTGCTCCCCGCTCCCGCTGCTGGGACGGCTTGCCCCGTGCCTGTCACGGTCGCTGTCGATGAGACCCTTTGCCCTCGCTTCGAGGGGCTTGTGATCCGTGGCCTCAAGGTCACCGAAAGCCCCGGCTGGCTACGTCGTCAGCTCGAGACGCTGGGTCTACGCCCCATCAACGTAGTCGTCGACGTGACGAACTACGTCCTGCACGAATTCGGTCAGCCCCTCCACGCCTATGACTTGGCGAAGACGGGTGGCGCCCTCTCGGTACAGCTGGCACGAGAGGAGAAGATGGTCCTCCTCGACAAGAGCGAAGGCCAGCTCACTGAGCGTGATCTCGTCATCGCTTCGGCTACGGGTGAGCCCCTCTGCGTCGCTGGCGTCATGGGTGGTCTTGACTCGGGTACGACGGAGACGACGACGGATATCTTCCTCGAGTCAGCGAACTTCAACGCTACCTCCGTGCGTAAGACCGCACGCCGTCTGGCTGTGAATACGGACTCCTCCTTCCGCTTCGAGCGTGGGCTGGATCCCAACCGCACGACCTGGGCGCTGATGCGTGCTGCTTCACTCATCCTCGAGCTTTGCCCTGGTAGCTATATCGATGGTGGCCGCTTCGACCACTATCCCGTGCCAGCTCAGCCCTACGAAGTGACGTTGCGCCCTAGCCACATGGATGCACTCATCGGTAAGTTCATCCCCCGTGATGAGGCTGTACGTATCCTCGAGAGCCTTGAGATCGAGATCGTCTCCCGTGAGGAAGACGCTTGGCAGCTGCGTGTGCCCCGCTATCGTGTCGACGTGACCCGTGAGGCCGACGTCATCGAGGAGGTCATGCGCATCTACGGATACAACAATATCGAGCTCAGTGGTTACGTCCACGCTAACCTCAGCTCCAAGGGAGCGAGCGACCGCTCTTACAGCCGTCGCATCCTCCTCTCGGAGCAGCTGACGGGCGCAGGCTTCAATGAGCTTCTCAATAACTCCCTCTCCTCCGAAGCCTACTACGAAGGGCTTACCTCCTACCCCGCAGATAAGCTCGTGCAGCTGGTCAATCCCCTCAGTGGCGAGCTGAACGTGATGCGCCAGACGCTCCTCTTCGGGGGGCTCTCCGCTATCAGTCGTAACCTCCGCCGTCAGCAGAAGAGCTTCTACTACTATGAGTGGGGGAATTGCTATGCCGCTGCTCCCGAAGTCGAGCGCTCTACCGCCACGACGCTGGCAGGCTACCGCGAGACGCAGACCCTCGGCCTCTGGGTCGCCGGTGCACGTATCCAGAGCAGCTGGGCACATGCTGACGAGCCTGCTTCGCCCTTTGAGCTGAAGGCCCATGTCCTGCACATCCTCGAGCGTCTGGGCATCAGTGAGCGTAGCCTGCGTGCTGAGTTTGTCGAGTGCGACCTCTTCACGGGTCGTGGCTACAGCTATGCGACCTATGACGGCAAGCCTGTCGTGCTGATGGGGCAGGTCAAGTCCGCCCTCTTGGCTAAGTGGGATATCGATATCCCCGTCTACTACGCCGAGATCAATTGGGACAACCTCAATCGTCTCGCTGAGCGTGTGAAGATCGAGATCGCTGACCTGCCTAAGTTCCCCGTCGTACGTCGTGACCTCTCGCTCCTCCTCGACGAGAAGATTACCTTTGCAGAGCTGGCTGAGACCGCTCGCCGTGCAGAGAAGAAGCTCCTGCGTGATGTCACCCTCTTTGACGTGTATGAGGGGAAGAACCTCCCCGCAGGGAAGAAGAGCTATGCCCTCTCCTTCTACCTTCAGGATACGGAGCGCACGATGAGCGACAAGCAGATCGATGCCATCATGGCGAAGATCCGCAAGAGCATCGAGGATACCTATGGAGCTACCCTCCGCTAACCACCTAAGACGAATCAACTATCACTAAAGAATATTTATGGGAAGAGCATTTGAATATCGTAAAGCTCGTAAGATGAAGCGCTGGGGCAACATGGCCCGCGTCTTCACGAAGCTCGGTAAGGAAATCACCATTGCGGTCAAGGCTGGGGGCCCCGAGCCCGAGACCAACCCACGTCTGCGCGTCCTGATGCAGACGGCCAAGAAGGAGAACATGCCTAAGGAGAACGTGGAGCGCGCCATCAAGAAGGCCAGCTCGAAGGACTTCTCCGACTATAAGGAGATGAACTACGAGGGCTATGGCCCCTTCGGTATCGCTATCTTCGTCGAGACTGCTACCGACAACACTACCCGTACGGTGGCCAACGTCCGCAGCTACTTCAATAAGTTCGGCGGTAGCCTCGGTACCTCGGGCTCGCTGGAGTTCCTCTTCGACCACAAGTGTATCTTCCACATCGTGAAGAAGGAAGGCATGGATCTCGAAGAGCTGGAGCTGGAGCTGATCGACTACGGTGTAGACGAGCTGGAGGAGGACGAAAACGAGATCATCCTCTACGGAGCCTTCTCTGCTAATGCCCAGATCCAGTCGTACCTCGAAGAAGCTGGCTATGAGATTACCTCTGCTGAGTTCGTCCGCCTGCCTAACGACACGAAGCCTGTGACGCCTGAGCAGCGTGAGACCCTCGCTAAGCTCATCGACAAGCTCGAGGAGGATGAGGACGTGCAGAACGTCTTCACCAATATGCAGGAGGAGGAAGAAGAGGAAGCCTAATCCCTTCGCCCCACTGCTCCCCACCTCGGGGAGCTCAACGATATGCGATCCGCTACGGATGCACCCTCACTCGGTGCTCCGTAGCGGATCGCTTTTGTTTTGATAGAAGTCGCTGCTATTGTCCCCGCAAAGTGGTGTGTAGTAGTACTTTTCTGGTAGGGTGGAAGCCGAGCGTATGAGGGGGAGGGAAGGGGCTATCGCAATCCGTGGCAATGTCGTATCTTTGTCTAATATAGTGGTTAGCCGATCATTTGCCCGCCCAAAGGCGTTATTAGAGCAAGTGGTCACCCCACGAGAGTGGGGGAGACTGACCTATTACACGAACCCGTACATGACGATCAAGATGAAAAGTTACTTAGGGTACATCGCGGCGCTCTGCCTCCTCACGCCATTCAGTGGGGTAGCACAGCGCTCCAATGTGCGTGCCGCTGATCGCCTATTACAGAGCGATAAACCCAACTACACGGAGATCCGCCGCCTCATCAAGCTCGCCGAAGAGCATGAGGACACCAAGGACGATGCCTATACCTACTATGTCAAGGGCCTTGTAGAGCATACCCTCTATAAGACTGAGTTTCGCAAGGTCACGACCCCTGGGAGCGTGGGTGACACAGCGAAGATGTTTCGCCACGTCATCGATGAACTCGTCGGCTGGCGTCGTGCAGACTCTATCGAGCGTCAGCCCGACCCCTCGACAGGACGTATCGTGCTGAAGTATCAGAAGAAGATCCAGGACTATGTGCGTGAAGATGCCCCGAAGATGTATGAGGCGGGGCTCTTCTGGCTCGACCGCAAGAAGTATGCTGAGTCTACGGCTGCCTTCTCTGCGGCTCTTGAGGCGCAGCGCCTGCTTCTGCCCGTAGGGCGCAAGGAGCTCCCGACCGACACGACGGTCGCGAATCTCGCTTACTATGCGCTGGTGTCGGCCTACACTGGGGAGCTTTACCCCGAGGTGATCCGCCTCGGCGAGCTCTATCGTGACGTAGCTGCCAATAAGAATGAGGTCTACCAGTTCCTTGCTAAGGCCCACATGGCTATGCAGGATACGGTCGGTGCGATGCCCTTCCTTGAGGAAGGTATCCGGCTTTACCCTGAGACGACCTTCTACTTTGGCTCGATGATCTCGATCTATCAGGCGCAAGGTCGCTACAAGGAAGCCGTCGCCCTCATTGACAAGGCGCTGAAGGTGACCCCCGACAACCCCAATCTCTTGGTGCTTCGCGGTAATGTCTACTTCCTCGCCCAGGAGTGGGATCGTGCTGTCGAGGTCTATCGTCAGGTCCTTCGCCAGAGCCCCGATAACTACGATGCGCTCTTCAACCTCGGGCAGGTCTACTACAACCAAGCCGTCTCTATCCTGGCTAATCCGCTGAGCTCACGTCTCGAGGAGAAGAAGGCCAAGGAATACTTCCGCCAATCCCTTCCCCAGCTCGAGGCTGCCTATAAGGTCGCTCCCGATCAGGTGCGTGACCTCCTCGGCAATGTCTACTATCGTCTGGGGCTGGAGAAGAAGTACGCTGAGCTCTACACTGACAAACCTTCAAGCAAATGAACCCAACTATAGCCTCCTCCGTGCGTGAGGCCCTCCTTGATCGCTTCCTCCGCTATGTACAGATCGATACGGAGAGCGATCCCAATAGCACGACTTACCCCTCGACAGAGAAGCAGTTTGACCTGCTCCGTCTCCTGCGTGACGAGCTGATAGCCCTCGGTGTGCCCTCCGTACGCCTCGAAGAGAAGGGCTATGTGATGGCGCAGATCCCAGCTACTCCAGGCTATGAGGATCGTCCTGCGCTGGGCCTTATCTCACATGTCGATACGAGTCCCGACTTCACGGGCCGTGGTGTCCGCCCGCAGATCATCGAGTACTATGATGGTACGCCTATCCCCCTCGGTGATGATGCCATGCTCACGGTACAGGAGTTCCCCGAGCTGCTGGAGGTCCTTGAGCATACGCTCATCACGACTGATGGGACGACGCTCCTCGGAGCGGATGACAAGGCAGGCGTCGCCGAGATTATGGAGGCAGTACGCTACATCCTCGAGCATCCCGAGCTCCCCCACGGGCGTATCTGTATCGGCTTCACTCCTGACGAAGAGATCGGCAAGGGCGTGGACTACTTCGATGTGGAGGCCTTCGGTGCGGACTTTGCCTTCACC
This sequence comes from Porphyromonas sp. oral taxon 279 str. F0450, assembly GCF_000292995.1. Taxonomy (NCBI): domain Bacteria; kingdom Pseudomonadati; phylum Bacteroidota; class Bacteroidia; order Bacteroidales; family Porphyromonadaceae; genus Porphyromonas; species Porphyromonas sp. oral taxon 279. Next base: position 79,699 of record NZ_ALKJ01000044.1, read on the forward strand.
GTCGACGGTAGCCGTGAGGGCGAGCTGGAGTATGAGAACTTCAACGCTGCCTCCGCTCGCGTCGTCGCTACGGGACGTAGCATCCACCCAGGCTCGGCTAAGGGGAAGATGATCAATGCTATCGAGGTGATCTACCTCCTGCATGCTTCACTCCCTCACTACGCGCGCCCTGAGTTCACCGAGGGGTATGAGGGCTTCTATCACCTGATGCACTTCACCGGTGGGGTAGAGCATGCCGAAGCCGAGTACATCATCCGCGATCACGATCGTGCGCTCTTCGAGGAGAAGAAGGCGCTGATGGAGCGTGTCGCAGGCGAGATCAATGCCGCTTACAAGCGCGAGGTCATCAAGGTCGAGATCCGCGACTCCTACTATAATATGTACGAGCAGGTGGCACCCCACGGGGAGTATATCGAGCGCGCTAAGGCAGCTATGCTCCGTGCTGGAGTCACGCCCCGCATCTCGCCCATTCGTGGCGGGACGGATGGCGCCCGCCTCTCTTATATGGGACTGCCTTGTCCCAACCTCTTCACGGGTGGAGCGAACTTCCATGGGAAGTATGAGTATGCTTCGCTCGACACGATGTGCCGCTCGGTAGAGACGCTTGTCTACCTCCTCACTGAGACTGCGGAGTAAGTAATGATACAGAAGAAAAGGATCGCCATCCTCGGCTCTACGGGCTCTATCGGGACACAGGCCCTGGAGGTCGTCCGCAGCCATCGTGAAGCCTTCGAGGTGACGGTGCTGGTGGCACGCCGATCAACAGATCTCTTGATAGCTCAGGCCTTGGAGTTCAGTCCCGCTGTCGTCGTGATCTCCGACGAAGCCTATTATCCCGAGGTCCGACAAGCCCTATCGCATACCTCTATCGAGGTCATGGCAGGGAGTGAAGCTATCGCGGAGGTGGTCGTCCGACCTGATGTAGATATCGTCCTTACGGCGATGGTTGGCTTCTCTGGCTTAGTACCCACACTTGCAGCTATCACAGCTGGGAAGACTATCGCTCTATCAAATAAGGAGACGCTCGTCGTAGCTGGCGAGCTCATCATGTCGCTCGCTGCTCGTCATGGAGCGCGTATCCTGCCCGTCGACTCCGAGCACTCGGCTATCTATCAGTGCCTAGTCGGGGAGAAAGGTAATCCGCTGGAGCGCATCCTGCTTACGGCATCGGGAGGTCCCTTCCGCAGCTATAAGCGAGTAGAGGAACTTGAGGCCGTGACGGTCGAGGCAGCTCTACGTCACCCCAATTGGAGTATGGGGGCTAAGGTCACCATCGACTCCGCCTCGCTGATGAATAAGGGGCTGGAGATGATCGAGGCTAGATGGCTCTTCGATACGCCTGCTGAGTCGATCGAGGTACTTGTGCATCCGCAGAGCATCATCCACTCGATGGTGGAGTTCGCCGACGGCTCGATCAAGGCACAGCTGGGTCAGCCCGATATGCGCCTGCCCATTAGCTATGCGCTCGGCCTTACGGAGCGTGTCAGCAATGACTATCCTCGCCTCAACTTCCTCGAGCAGACCTTTACCTTTGAGCGCCCCAATATGGAGCTCTTCCCCAACCTCGCGCTGGCCTATCGAGCGCTGGAGCTTGGTGGTACTGCTCCATGTGTGCTCAATGCCGCCAATGAGATCGCTGTCGAAGCCTTCCTCGCTGGCAAGCTGGGCTTCCGTGCTATGAGCACACTCATCGCCCAGGCCCTGGAGGCTCACCGTCCCGAGCGGAGCTACGACCTCCAGCTGCTCTCAGAGCTCGACGCCGCAGTGCGTGCTGAGTCTCGTGAGCGCCTCAATTATATCAGATAATAGTAATTCAATGGATATAGCTATGCGTATATTTCAGCTTCTCTTCTCACTCTCTATCCTCGTCTTCATCCACGAGCTGGGACACTACTCGATGGCCCGTTTCTTCGGGGCCCGTGTAAATAAGTTCTATCTCTTCTTCAACCCCTGGTTCTCTATCTTCAAGTGGAAGAGTAAGCGTAGCGGTACGGTCTACGGCCTTGGCTGGCTCCCTCTCGGTGGCTACTGCCAGATCGCTGGTATGATCGATGAGTCGCTGGATACCGAGGCGATGGCCAGTGAGCCTAAGCCCGATGAGTTCCGTAGCAAGAAGCCTTTCGCTCGCCTGATGATCATGGCCGGTGGGGTGATCTTCAATGTTATCCTCGCCTTCATCATATATACTGGTATCACCCTCACTTGGGGGACGAAGGTCCTTCATAGCGATCAGGTCTCTGCGGGGATGAATTTCTCCACGCCCGCTGAGGAAGTTGGCTTCGTCGACGGGGATGTGATCCTCAGCATCGACGGCAAGCAGTCTCCCAATGTGCTTGACTCCCGCTTCATGTCATCGCTCATCAATGCTCACGAAGTCGTGGTGCGTCGTGGCGGTGCTGTGGAGACGATTCGCCTGCCCGAGGATATGATGCAGCGTCTTCTCCGCGCTGAAGAGGGCTTTGGCTCTCTGCGTATGCCCTTCGTCGTGGATGCTGTCTCCGAAGGTAGCCGTGCGCAGGGGCATCTGGTCTCTGGAGACCGTGTCGTAGCAGTCGACTCTGTCACCTGCACCGATGTCACGGAGGTCATCACGGCACTGGACAAGAAGAAGGGTAAGGATGTCGTGCTTACCGTCGAGCGCTCGGGTACGGCTCTGCAGACCACGCTCCCCGTAGACACGGCAGGGCATATCGGTGTCGTCCTCAAGGGCATCGAAGAACTCTATCCTATCGAGCACGTCCAGTACAATGTCTTCACGGCTATCCCCGCAGGTATCGACCGCGCAGGTCAGACGATCTCGGGCTATGTACGTGGGCTGAAATATATGTTCACCAAGGAGGGCGCTAAGCAGATGGGTGGCCTCGGCACGATGGGTAAGCTCTTCCCCACGACCTTCGACTGGCAGAGCTTCTGGTCCATCACGGCCTTCCTCTCTATCATCCTTGCGGTGATGAATATCCTGCCTATCCCCGCACTTGACGGGGGGCACATCCTCTTCATCATCATCGAGATGATCCGTCGCAAGCCACTTAGCGATAAGGCGATGACCACGATCCAGACTATCGGTCTCGTGCTGCTCGTCCTACTGATGGTCTATGCGAACGGCAATGATATCTACCGAGCTTTCTTCGGCAAGTAAGTAGAGCGTATGGGGGACTTCCGCGTCCATATCTTAGGCTGTGGCTCGGCTCTGCCGACCATGCAGCACTACCCGACGGCCCAGGTCGTGGAGCTTCGTGATAAGCTCTTCGTCGTGGACTGCGGGGAGGGTGCGCAGCGTCAGCTACGCCGTCAGCGTCTGGACTTCGGGCGTATCGTCGGCGTCTTCATCTCCCATCTGCATGGTGACCACTGTTACGGGCTCTATGGGCTCCTCTCTACGATGGGGATGCTCGGCCGCCGCAGGGCACTCCCCGTATATGGTCCTCGAGGGATCGACAAGTTCTTAGCCCCCTTCATCGAGGAGAGTCACTCCTATCTGGGCTACGACATCGAGGTGCATGTAGTGGATGACCGCACGAGTAGTGTTTGCTACGAGGATCGGTCGGTGACGGTGACGACGCTCCCGCTGGAGCACCGCACGCCCTGCACGGGCTACCTCTTCCGCGAGAAGGTCACGGAGCGCCATATTGATCGCGCTTCGTGTGATTTCTACGGCGTTCCTCGTTCTTATTATACAGCGCTACGTGAGGGAGCGGACTTCACCACCGAGGAGGGGAAGGTCATCCCCTGTGAGCGACTGACGCGTCAGGGTAAGACTCCACGGAGCTATGCCTACTGCTCGGATACGGCTTACCTGCCCTCACTGGTGCCACTCCTTCGGGATGTGAGCCTCCTTTATCACGAGGCGACGTTCCTCAGCGACCGCTTGGCGCGAGCTAAGGAGACGGCGCATAGTACGGCTGAGCAGGCTGCGCGTATAGCACAGGCTGCGGGTGTTGAGCGCCTTGTCATCGGCCACTATTCGGCCCGCTATATAGATATCCAGCCTCTCTTAGAGGAGGCTCAGGCCGTCTTCCCCGAGACCGTAGCAGCGGACGAAGGGATGATCCTCGAACTTTGATATACATCTCTCCCAGCCCCATTGCTTCTTGGAGCCCCAATTAATACAAATTATATGACTACGAAGAAGACGATCAAGCGACTCATCCTCTCTCTGGGGTGTGCTTCTCTTGCTCTAAGCCCGCTTGCAAGCCAGGTCCTGGAGGTGCGTCCTGATCGGACTATCCTGACTCAGCTGCAGCAGGACTTTGTGAGCCGCAATTATGTAGGCTTCCGGCACGACCTGCCCCGCCTGCGTGCTTTACCATTACTCACCGAGCACCAGCCCTATCGTGAGGCGGTAGCTCGTCTGATGACCGAGGAGACGTCTCCCGACGCTGTCCTTACACGCTTCCTCAAGGAGCATCCAGGCTCTCTTGATCGTCCCTCAGCAGAGCTCTTGCTCGCTCTGGTGTATGTAGATCAGGGACTCCTCCCTCTTGCCCGTACACAGCTCGAGCAGATCAAGCGCTCGGCACTCTCTCCTCGTGAGGCTGCTCAGTATGACTTGGCTCTTGCCTATACGATCCTGGCCGACCAGAGAGGTGCAGCTGACTTGGATGAAGCTCAGCGTCTCCTCCTCTCTGCGAGCGAAGACTCCTCCATCATCGGGGAGCAGGCTCTCATCTACCTCGGCTCTGTGGCTTGGGCACGCGGGGATATTCAGGAGGCTCGTGCGATCTTCTCGCGCAATGATTACTCCAGCGACCTCGCTCCCGAGGCTGCCTATCAGCTGGCTCTGCTCTCCTTCGCTACGGAGGATGCTAAGACGGCTCAGCGTCGTGCCAGTGACCTCCAGCGTCGCTATCCCGAGATGGCCTCGCGTGCTTCCTTCCAGTCGGTCATCGGACAGTCCTACTATGCTGATGGCAATTATGATCAGGCTATCCGCACCCTCCAGCCCCTGCAGGAGCTCGAGGACTATAAGCCCACGGCAGAGGAGAGCTATGCCCTCGGTACTTCACTCTACGCTAAGGGTCGCTACGAAGAAGCGCTTCGTCCGCTGAGTGCTGCCTCTGAGAGCAGCTCTGCTATCGGTGCACAGGGGCTCTTCCTCCTTGGTAATGCTCGCCTCAAGCTCCAGCGCACGAGCGAAGCTGCCCTGGCATTTAGCCGTGCAGGCCAGCACCCTGGGGCTACCGAGCGAGTACGTGAGTACGCGCTGTACAATGGGATTCTCCTGCAGGACGAGACGCAGCGCTCGAACTTCGGTCAGACCGTCCGTATGGCTGAGACCTTCGTCACCGAGTTCCCCAACTCCAGCTACCGTCCTCAGATCCTCCAGCTCATGAAGAGTATCTTCCTGACGAATAAGGACTATGCTGAGTCGCTCGCTACGCTGGATCGTCTGCAGGTCAAGAGCGCTGAGCTGAGCGAAGCCAAGCAGTACGTCCTGCTTCGTCTCGGTGAAGGTGCTTTGGCTTCTCGTGACTATGCCCGTGCTAATGATTACCTGAATCGCGCCGTCACACTCGGCACGAAGAACGAGTACACGGCTCAGGCTCATCTCCTCGCTGCCTCGAGTGCTCTGGAGCGTGGCGAGTATGCTGCTGCTGAGTCTGCTGCATCGAAGAGTATCGCTACGGGTGCAGCTCCTGCGCTGGCGCATTATATCCAGGGCTACGCTCGCTACAATCAGAAGCAGTATGCCACGGCTTACCGCTCCTTCGAAGCCTTCACGCAGTCAAGCTCTGGCGATGATGCTCTGCGTCGTGCCGATGCACTCTCCCGCATGGGCGACTGCCAGCTCATCCAGAAGAAGAGCGCAGAGGCTCTGGCTCTCTACCGTCGTGCCGACGAAGGTATGCCCACAGGGAATGACGAAGCTCTCTATCGTATCGCTACGATCTACGGCCGCTGGGGGCAGTATCAGAAGCAGATCGAGACGCTCGACCGCATCATCAAGATGCACCCCGAGTCCACGCACCTGCCTGAGGTCCTCTATGACAAGGGTCGCGCACTGGTGCTGAGCAAGGCGCGTCCCGAAGAGGCGACCGCTGTCTTCAACCAGCTCGTCAAGGACTATCCCGACACCCAGTATGCGCGCCTCGGTGCTATGGAGCGTGCGATGCTGGCCTACAATAACGGGCGTACCGAAGAGGCTATCAAGGCCTACAAGGACCTCATCGCCCGCTACCCTGAGAGTGAAGAAGCTCGCTCTGCTCTCTCTGACCTCAAGAATATCTACGTCAGTCTGGACCGCGTCGATGAGTACACGGCCTATGCCTCTACTCTTGGCAAGCAGCTGACGCCCTCAGAGAGCGAGAAGGCGCACCTGCAGTACCTATCTCTCGAGAGCCGCTACAAGAAGGATAAGAATGCTTCTATCGCAGACCTTGAGTCCTTCGTCCGCTCTTATCCTGCCAGCCGTGAGGCCGGTCGTGCTGAGCTCCTCCTGGCTGGTCACTACGCTCAGCAGGGCCGTAGCGACGAAGCAGAGGCGCTCTACAAGAAGCTCTCCGCTCCTGCACGCTCCCTCGACTTGCGTATCCCCGCCCTCGAAGCTCTGACGAAGATCTACAACGATGGTGGTAAGAAGCGTGAGGCTCTCGATGCTTGGTCCAGCCTCTACGCTATCGAAGGACTGGAAGCTCCCCAGCATCTGCGCTATGGGCTTGCTCTCTCGCGTGCAGCCTACGAAGCGAAGGACTACAAGCGCTCGATCACTACGACCGAGAGCCTCCTGAAGCGTAGCGACCTCCCCGCAGCTACTCAGGCTGAGCTCCTCCTCATCCAGGGTAAGAGCGAAGAGGCTACGGGTGCTACCGGCAAGGCTATGAAGACCTATGAGCCCCTGCTCAAGAACTTCGATACCGCCTACGGTGCTGAAGGCTACATCCGCCACTCCACGCTTCTCTTCCGCACTGGCAAGGTGAAGGAGACGAAGAAGCAGCTCGATGCCTTCATCGCCAAGGGTACGCCACAGCAGTACTGGCTGGCACGTGCCTTCCTGCTCCTCGCCGACTGCTACCACAAGCAGGGTGAGACCTATGTCGCCCAGCAGTATCTCGAGAGCCTGCGTGACAACTACAAGGGCACTGACGATGATATCGCTCAGATGATCAACGAACGTCTCACCTCCTACCAGAATAAGAAATGAAGAAGCTTGCAATCATCCCTATAGCTGCTATCGCGCTCCTCTCGAGCTCTGTACTCTCTGCTCAGGAGGCTAAGACGAAGCGTGCCGACACCCTACGTCGTGAGCTCACTGTGATGACCGAGGAGGAGGTCTCTCTCTCCACGCGTCAGCCCCGTGACCTCTCCTATACGGTGCCGGCTCCCAACCTCAGCCCTGTGCGTCACTCCTATCTGGATACGCCCATCCCCTTCACGCTACGCCCCAGCGTCTCCCCCTTAGGTGCTCTGACGGCACCCCGCGGGGGCTTTGAGCGCTCGAAGCAGCGTGGCTATGCCTTCGCCTCTGCTGGTATCCCCATCAGCTTCAAGGCTGGTGCGGGTCTGAGCATCCTGTCTACGAAGACCGACCGCCTCGATGTTTATGGGCGCTACAACTTCGCCAACCCCAGCATCCAGACCGAGCTTGGTCAGAGAGTCAAGGGCTGGGAGAAGGCTTGGCGCCTCGGAGCGAACTACGGCCATCAGTTCGAGGACGCTGCGCTGTCGCTCGGTCTGGACTTCGGTCAGCACGGCTACAACTACTACGGCCTCTCGCTCGTCGCTCCTCCAGCTGGTGGTGGGGTGGCGCAGTCTGCTACGGTGCCCGACCTGCGTCGTCGTGCCACGGAGGTCTCACTCTCGGCTCGCTACGCTACCGAAGAGGACTTCACCGAAGACTGGCTTTATGACTTCTCTGCTGGATTCAACTACACGGCAGCTAATGTCGCCGAGGAAGCTCCAGGCGTGGTGCTCAATAAGTTCAAGGAGTTTCTCCCCGAGCTTCGTGCGAACCTTTCCTACCGCATCAGTAGCATGGCGCGCGTCGGTGCGCTGGGATCGTGGTCGCTGGGTCGTCTGACCAGCACGGAGCCTATCCTCTATGGCTTCCCTCGGAGCCGTACGGCCAGCTCGCGTATGATCCTCACGGGTGCGCCCTATATCCTGGCAGAGGATGCTAATGACCAGCTCTCTTGGCGTGCGCTCGGTGGTCTGCGTATCCTCACGGGGAATGACCACTACAACGCACACTTCGTCCTCTTCCCGAAGATCGATGCTCGCCTGCGTCTGGGCTCGGCCTTTGGTCTGAGACTGGAGACGGATGCCTCTCTCGTGCGTCACAGCCTGCGTGCTCAGCCCCTCGAGTCGCCCTTCATCGATGCCGAGGCGTTCGCTGGCCGCTATGAGCGTGTCTACGATGCTAAGCTGACGGCCTCTACGACGATCGCGAGTGCCTTCTCGCTCGAAGCCTTCTTCCGCTATGCTGACCATAAGGGTGCTGTGGATTACTTCCCCGCATCGCTCTCGCTGCCTTCGGGTGCTGCGGCTTCGACGGCCTACTTCATGCCCGTGCGCTTCCGTCCCTCTTATGTGGACTATAAGGAGCAGAACGTCGGGGTGCAGCTGGCCTACAACCACCGCGGTCTCTTCTCGGCTGCTCTGCGTGGGGTCTATGCCCACTATACGACGACGGCTACGATCCTCTCGCGTCCTACCTTCACGGCTTCGGCTCTTGTGGAGCTGAATATGGTGCCCAACCTCAGCGTCCGTGGTGGCTATGAGTTCGCCACTGCACTGAAGAGCTACGACCTCGACGGCTCTATCACGCGTCTGCGTCAGCTCCATCTGCTCCATGCTGATGCCGTCTACTCGCTGACGAAGCGCCTGAGCCTGACGGCAGAGCTTCGTGCACCTATCCTCGCTGGGGCTACGCGCTGGTACGGCTATACGTCGCAGCCTATGCTCCTGCAGGGCGGTCTGCAGTTCACCTTCTAAGCGGATGCGGGGGTCTCCCCCGCGTCTTGCCTAAGCTAAAAG
>NZ_ALKJ01000045.1:0-7843 GCF_000292995.1 Porphyromonas sp. oral taxon 279 str. F0450
GGTTAGGTCTTCATTTCCCTAAACGTTTGTTACTACACTTCTGTTTGTCAATATCAATTATCTCAAAGATCGCTGTTGTCGTTGTGACTCCGTCGCCGGTTGGTCACCCGTTTCTTTTGCGATTGCAAAGGTAGGGAAAAATCACCCAAACTTCCAAATAAGCACGCAAATTCATACGACGACAAGGCAATTTTCCGACCAACTCGCGCGCGTACATTATATATAGGATAACCTGGAAGGGGTAAGATATTTCTTCCCCCTAACACCCTCTCCCCACACCCAAGCAGAGGATGGAGCATACACCGCGAGGCCTTCATCCACCGATCTCTACGGATGATACTTTGCCGAGGGTCCTGTACTCTATTTAGAGTGCTAAGGTATCGCGTGCCCAGCTCCCCGATATGCCTCTTCGAAGAGACACACAAGCCCTTCGCCTTATCACGCGTATTCCTCTTATCCAGCGGAGGAAAAAGCATCGTTCGCGTGAAGAAAAAGCGCCTTCACGTAGTGCTTTTCCTCTGTCTATGTACCTAGTCTTAAAGACCAGGCACATAAATCCAAACATCCACGTACGTAGATATTAGAGCCACGTATGTAGATCAAGCTTATCAGCCACTCGTCCACAACTTTTCTCCCTACGCGGAACAACAACCTAATATAGGTCACTTCACAAATCTATATAGCTTTCTTCGCCATCCTATATAGGTCGTCATCGCGACCTATATAGCTTCGTCGTCGGACCAATATAGGTCAGCCCGCCGACCAATATAGGTTCACACCACCCCCCCCCTCATACAGATGCACCCACCTTCGGGATACCTCTGCATACACTCTTCCCACGAAAATCTCCCATAGAGAAGCAAATACCTATCGATAGGTATTGCACTGTCAGCCAAAAAGTCGTAACATTGCAGTACCATTCGACAACACAAGTTGCCCGCTGTTCCTAACCGAAAAACAAAGAGTCATGAGACAGAAGACCCAACCACAGCAGCCACACACGGACTACCCATCCGAATGCACCACCATCATCGTCGGACGTCAGCACACCTCCGACGGATCTATGATCGTCGCACGTAGCGAGGACTGGAATGCCGTCCTGGCGAAGAACCTCGAGATCTACGAAGACACCGACCATGGCCCCGAGCGCTTCGTCGCTCTCGACAGCCCCTTCCGCTGCGACCTCCCCAAGCGCGCTCTTGGCTACTCCGCCCTTGCCCCCTACCATCTCCACGGTCACTGGGGAAGCGCAGGCTTCAACAGCGTCGGCGTTGGCATGAGTGCTACCGAAAGTATCTTCAGTAGCGACCGCGCCCTCGAAGCTGACCCCCTCGTACCCGACGGCGTCGCTGAGAACTCCGTCTTCAACATCGTCCTGCCCTACATCCACTCCGCTCGCGAAGGTGTCGAACGCCTCGGCTCGCTCATCGAGATGCACGGGGTGGCCGAAGGCTTCGGCGTCGGCTTCGTCGACAGCCACGAGATCTGGTACCTTGAGACCGCCTCGGGGCACCGCTGGCTCGCTACCCGCATCCCCGAAGATCAGTACTTCGTCACGGGGAACCAGAGCCGCTTCCGCAAGTACGACCCCAAGGATCACGCAAACTATCTGGCCTCGGACGACCTCATTGAGTTCGCCATCCAGCACGGCTTGTACGACCCCGCGCGTGGTGAGTTCGACTTCCACGAGGCTTACATCCGTGATGTCAAGCTCGACACGACCTACAACTATCCCCGCGTATGGGGCCTGCAGGCACTGCTGAGCCCATCGATCAAGAATGATGTGACGAAGAACACCTTCCCCGTCTTCGCCCAAGCTGCCGAGCCCATCTCCATCAGCCGCCTCAGACAGCTCTTCCGCTTCCACTACGACGGCACGGACCACGACCCCTACCTACATCAGAACCCGAAGGAGGTCTATCGTCCCGTCTCCATCTTCCGCACCACGCAGACACACCTGCTGCAGGTACGCCCCGAGCTCCCTCAGGCTATCGGATGCGTCAACTATGTGGCGCTTGGAATGGCTGACCTAAGCGTCTTCCTTCCCCTCTACGAAGGCATCCGCTCCTACCCCAAGGCTTACACGAAGGGGACGAACGAGTCTTCGCACGAGTCTGCCTACTGGAAGTTCCGCAAGGTCCAGGCACTCGGTATGGTCGACTACAACCGCTATGCCCCCATCATCAAGAAGGTCTACGCTGACTTCGAAGCCGAGACCGACCAGCGTCAGCGCGAGATGGAAGAGCAGTATCTGGCTATCTACCAGACGCAGCCCTTGCACGCACGCGACCTCCTGCAAGCCTTCTCCGACCACGTCCTTCGCTCAGCCCTCGAGGTCACTGACCAGCTCATCGAGACGCTCTTCACGCACCTGACGATCGACATCCAGGCCGAATACGAGTTCCACGGCGCTTAGTAGCTGAGGCACGATAAGCAATGAGCCGCCCTCTGCCAGCAGTGCAGAGGGCGGCTCATGCCGTTTGTGGGGGAAGGGAGAGGGCTACCAGAGCTCCTCCCAGCGGCAGAAGTGGCCGAGGAGGTAGTGCGGCGTCTTGGGGAGGTGCGTGAAAGGCACGCCCTGGATGCGCCAGTAGTTCTCTTGGTTCGTCGGGGGGACGACGCGGTCATCTTCGCCGATGAAGGCTTTGCTCCACAGGCCGAAGGCTGCGGGCTTAGGCAGCGGGCGGGGCTGATCGCGGTCGACGGTGAAGGGGCGGATGAACTCATCATAGAGCGCCTTCGTAGAGCGCTGGCGCACTTCCTCATAGAGGTGGCGGTAGGTCTTACCACCGAGCATGTGTCGGTCGAAGCGCTCACGATTCTCCTCCGTCAGCCCCTCGAGGGTCTTGTGAAAGAAGGCTTCGGGGATGCCCACGGCATCATCGACTTGGTAGCCCGTACCAGCAAGCGCCGTACCCGAGACGACACGACTGCGGAGCTCCTCGTGCTTAGCGAAGAAGCGATCGGCTGCCCAGATACCCATCGACCAAGCGACGAGGCGAATCTCACGATAGGGCGAGAAGTCGAAGTTCAGCGCATCGGTGCGGTAGTCCCAGAGGAGCAGGAGGTCCTGCCCCTCGGGGAGGCCGAGGTGCTCTACGGCAATGGGGCTGAGTGCCCAGCCATTGAAGTAGAGGACGAGGCGATCGGTAGGCGCCGAAGCGGGGCGGAAGAGCTGCTCCATCGCTTAGTCTTCGTCTGAGTCGTCGGTCTCGAGCGCCAGCATCTCGTGGTAGTCACTCCAGTCGGGGTCCTCCTCGCAGTGGATCTCAAGCGGAAGCGTAGGATAAGGCGCAAGGCATTCATTCAGACGTTCGCCGAAGGAAGGGAGGTGGCGCGTGTAGAAGGTCCAGTCCTTCTGCCCACCGCCGGTATAGTTCCCCGTGAGGATGGCGAGCTTATCCTTCTCCATGATGCGGCGGAGCTTGGGCTCGATGTCCTCGATGAGGCGTGCGGTCTCTTCGTCGGGCATCCCGTCGGGCTCGGCGGTGTAAGGCCACGCTATATCCACACGCACACGGAGCTTGCGGCTCTCGAAGAACTGAGTGAGGCCCTTGCGAACGGTCAGGAGGACGATCGCCCCACCCTCGGTATGGCTCACGCTGGTGAACCAGTCATCGGTAAGTATCATATATATATGTAAGTCGTTTCTTCCCCCAAAGGTACGCAATCTCCGCCCCTTAGCCGCCCCAGCCGCCATCACTCCACGACGCTTCCTCTCTTCATCACCAAAGCTCCTCCCCGATATGCCTCTCCGAAGTGATACGCAAGCCCTTCGCCCTATCGCAAGTATTCCTCTTATCCAGCGGAGGGAAAAGTGCCATTCTCGTGAAGAAAAAAGCACCTTCCCGTAGTGGTTTTCCCCTATCTATGTACGTAGTCTTAAAGACCAGGCACGTCAGTCCAAATATCCACGTACGTAGATTTATCGTCCACGTACGTAGTCCAAACTTTTCTGCCACTCGTCCAGAACTTTTATCCCTGTGCAGAGCAACAACCTCATATAGGTCACTTCACAAAGCTATATAGGGATCAGTACAAAGATATATAGCTTCGCACCGAAAGCTATATAGGAATCAGGCCAAAGATATATAGCTTTCTTCGACATACTATACAGATCTACACGACGCAGCTATTCCACGGCCATTATTTCGTACATTCGTAGCGGAATACCACATCGGTATATGTTGCTGGGAGTGGTATAATCTTCATCCAACGGGTTTGATACTATGGAGAGCGAGCACGAACTTCATCACCTTCTTAGATAGCCCAACTGACATTAAATTTTCTTCCTCTCATGCATCGGACAGTGAAGCGAATACTCTGTGGCATTGGGGTAGCACTTGCCATCCTCGTCATCGCAGCAGGCGGCCTCTATCTCACGGGGTACCTCCAAGTCTACGGGCTCACATCAGGCTACCAGTACTTAGACCGCGAAGAGCGTGCAAGGATCGTCTTCTCACGGAATAAGCTCCGGGACCTCGACAGAACCCTCGATAGGGCACATCGGGAGAAGAAGATCCTCTGCGTCAATGGCGCCGAGCTCCGAGCTGCACTCGCCTCCAAGCCTAAGGCCTTGGTCTACATCTTTACCGACGGCTGCACCTCAAGCGCGTGTCTTCCCCTAAGTACCATAGGGGCGTATGCGCATCAGATCGGTGCAGCGCCCTACTATGTAGCTATTGACCTCACGCCTGGACTTCTGAAGCGCACCGAGCCTATTCTAAGTATCGACTACACGCACTACGGGACGAAGTGGCACGACAGCTTCTACGAAGCCTTCGTCAAGGATCTCACGGGGCGCTCGACCGACGAGGAGCACTTCAACTTAGTTCTCTTCGAGAAGGGGCGCATAGTGAGCATCTTCACTACGGAGAAGCTACTCCAGCAACCATAGCTCACTGCCGCTATAAGGGCAGTAAGAGTAGCTTCAACAAAGGAGCTATCGCGGGGCACCTCAATGGGGGTGCCCCGCGACGCTTCTATAGGGATAAGGGACGATCCTTACCCCACATAGAGCGCCCCAATGGCGCTGGCAGAGGGAAGGCACTGCGAAGGACTTTTAGAAATACGGGGCTTTTTCGGGATAATATTTTAGGATGGGGCGTAGACTTATTAAGATATTGGGGGAAAAGCTATATATTTGCCTCTAACTCAACATAGCAGCATCAATGTATTTCGACGAACTAGATCTTGAGGACGAAGTGCTGGATGGGCTCGAAGCGATGAACTTCTTCGAGACCACGCCCGTACAAGAGGCCACCATCCCCCTTCTCCTCGAACGCCGCGACATGATCGCTTGTGCCCAGACAGGCACAGGTAAGACCGCGGCCTATCTCCTACCCATCATCAACCGACTGAGCCGTGGCGAGGGCGACCCTAAGAAGGTCAATGCCGTCATCATGGCTCCGACCCGTGAGCTCGCCATCCAGATCGAGCAGCAGGTCGAGGGCTTTGCCTACTTCCTCCCCGTCTCCTCAGTAGCTATCTACGGCGGTACGGACGGGATCGCCTGGGAGCAGCAGCGTCGCGGTATGGCTCTCGGGGCGGAGATCGTCATCGCCACGCCAGGGCGTCTCCTGGCCCTGATGAACCTCCAGCAGGCAGACCTCTCGGGAGTGACGTACTTCGTGCTCGACGAGGCTGACCGCATGCTCGACATGGGCTTCCAGGAGGACATCATGCAGATCAACAGTGCGCTGCCAAAGGGCTGCCAGCGTGTGATGTTCTCGGCGACGATGCCACCGAAGATCAAGAAGTTCGCCCGCACCATCCTGCACAACCCCGCCGAGGTCGAGCTGGCTATCTCCCGCCCGCCCGAGAGCATCGTGCAGTCCGCCTATGTCTGCTATGAGCGCCAGAAGCTGCCCATCCTGACGCAGCTCTTCCGCGAAACACCCCCTACACGCACGATCATCTTCTCCAGCTCCAAGCTCAAGGTCAAGGAGCTCACCGCAGCCCTCTCTCGTCTCAGCATCCGCGTCGAGCAGATGCACTCCGACCTGACGCAGGAGAAGCGCGAAGAGGTCATGAAGAACTTTAAGTCGGGCAATATCGATCTGCTCGTCGCCACCGACGTCGTGGCGCGCGGTATCGATATCGACAACATCCGCATGGTGATCAACTATGACATCCCCCACGACCCCGAGGACTACGTACACCGCATCGGTCGTACTGCTCGTGGAGGCAACGATGAGGGGCTGGCGATCACCTTCGTCAGCGAGAAGGAACAGCCTGGCTTCGGACGCATTGAAGAGTTCCTCGAAAAGGAAATCTATAAGATCCCAGTAGATGAGGCCTTCGGCCCCACCCCCGCCTACGACCCCAGCCGTCGCCCCGAGCGCGGTGGCCGTGGTGGCTCTTCTCCCCGCGGGGGACAGGGCAACAAGGGCGGTGGTCGCGGACGTGGCCGCAGCGCCCAGCAGGGCCAGCGCCCCGAAGGCAAGACCGACGCCCCCAAGGGCGAAGGTGCAGACCAGGGTGCACGCAAGAAGAAGCGCCCCAACAACCGCCGCAAGTCTCAGGGATCTACGCCACCTAAAGGCGAAGCCTAAATAGCTCACCTCAGTACCAGACTCCACATGACACCCAAACTACTTGACGACCTCAGCCAGGAGACAAAGAAGGGGCTGCACAAGCTCCGTGTGATCAATTACCTGCTGCGCAACAAGACGGCCACGATGACGGACATAGCCAAGGAGCTATACGTCAGCGTCCCCACAGCTTCTAAGATCCTCCAAGACCTCCAAGACGGAGGCTGCATCCAGAGCCAAGGTAAGCTGGAGATAGGCGTCGGGCGCTTCCCCCTACTCTTCGGGCTCAACCCCGACGGGGGCTACTTCATCGGCGTAGACATCAAGCGCTCGGGCATGCACATCGGCCTGATCAACCTGCAGAGCGAGCTGATATGCGCTGACTACGACCTGCCCTACACGCTCGAGAACACCCCCGAGGCCCTCGAGACGATCTGCCGTGAGATCCGTGGCTTCATCACGCGCCACGGCATCCAGCCCAAGGAGATCCTGAACATCAACGTCAACCTCCCTGGGCGCATCAACCCCGTCACGGGGCACAGCTATAGCCTCTTCAACTTCTTCGGCGACCGCCCCCTCTCTGAGATCCTCAGCAGCAAGCTCGCCCTGCGCGTCTCGATCGACAACGACACGCGCGGTATGGCCTTCGGGGAGTTCACTGCGGGCTGCACCAAGGATATGGAGGTCAACTCCGTACTCTACGTGAATATCAGCTGGGGTCTCGGTCTCGGTATCATCCAGGACAAGCAGATCTACTTCGGTAAGTCGGGCTTCTCGGGGGAATTCGGCCACATCTCCGTCTTCGACAACCAGATCCTCTGCCACTGCGGTAAGAAGGGTTGTCTCGAGACCGAGGTCAGCGGTCAGGCTATGTGCCGTAAGATCCAGGAGCGCATCCGCGCAGGTGAGAGCTCCGTCCTCTCGTCCATCGTCCACTCGGGCCGTGAGCTCCGCATGTCTGACCTCATCAGCGCCTGCGCTCAGGAGGATATGCTCTGCCTGCAGGTCCTCAGCGAGCTGGGCCGTGAGCTCGGTAAGCAGGTAGCGAACCTCATCAACGTCTTCAACCCCGAGCTCGTCATCATCGGTGGTAGCCTTGCCGATGCCTCCGGCTACCTCACCCAGCAGGTCGAGGCCTCGGTACGCATCTACTCAATGAGCGTCGTGACGCGCGATACGCAGATCCGCACGGCTACGCTCGGCGACCGTGCAGGGCTCATCGGCGCCTGCATGCTCGCTCGCTCACGCCGCTTCGCAGAGCCCAGCAAGTAAGCCTCCTTCCGCTACACACAGCTAATATAAAAGCGCTC
>NZ_ALKJ01000046.1:0-2117 GCF_000292995.1 Porphyromonas sp. oral taxon 279 str. F0450
CCATGGGGTTATCTCCGAGACCGACCTCAAAGTCCTCCCCAAAGACAGCTTGTGCCATCACTAAGCCCATAGGATATTGTGTGGCTATAGCCTTGAGTTCATCGCTCTCTCTTGGCTTGAGCTCAGCACCTAAGATATGAGCCTCGGGGCTTGGTAGTATTTGTCCGTTACGTGCGATAGTCAGACGCTCTAAGCGAACCCCATGCTTGTTCAAGCTTTCCCAAGTTTTGGCATCACTGGCAATCCATCGCAATAATACTTTATTACTATGGACTTCAGTCCTTACCTTAATGCTTCCCTGTGACTTCGTTTGTGCCTTGAGCATAGCCGACAGGAACAAACATATCCCAAGGGTAAGGAGCCTCATACCCCATCTTGCTTGTTTCATCGCTCTGTGTTAAACTTGAGATTGTTATTGTAAAGGATAGGCATCGTTGAGCTTACGGTACCGTCAGGTAAGACATAGCTTACGAGAGCCTTATACTTACCATGTCTGAGTACGGGTAAAGTTCCAAGGGCGAAGCGCTCATAAATACTACGCCCCACTAGCTCTCGGTTATTGACCACAAGCCCCTGTAGGTCGCTGAAGTCAGCAAAGACAACATGCGAAGCTAAGAAAGTGAAGGGGAATCGATAAGCTTGCTTATTGAGAGTCCCGTCACTCAATTTAGACAAGAAGTATGGACTTGGAGCAAAGGCATAATAGGGTGGTACACCATAGGGTTGCTCACTACGATAAGTTAACTCAAGACCAGCAAAGGGATAGCCCTCATAAACTAAGGGGTAGACGGTCTTCGCAAAATAATCCTCTTCTAGCGTTGCTTTGAGTTGAACAAGGGCTTTCCCTTGTGTCGTCTCTACCCCTAATACTTCAGCCTCATCAAAAGCCTCATCAGCTCGGACATCCAGTTCAAGAGGATAAGCTGAGGCTTCATCATAAACAGCAAAGCCATCTTTAATCTTGAGGGCATCCATCTTTTCCTTGAAGGTACTGTGCTGACTTGTACTGAAATCATAGCTGAGGATAGCTTTCTCTAGGTTGCTAGCCACAAGGCGCTCAGCCCTATCACCTCCAATACGCACACTTAAGTCTTCGCTATCAAGATGAGTAGTAGAGTTGTTCTTAGGACTTTCTTGCCCCTCCTGAACTTGTGCGGTGTAAGCTAGGCTCAGTGTGTAGGGAGTTTTCTTTCTCAGGCTGGGAATAATAAACTCTAGTCTATTCTCACTCTCGTTGTAGTTGAAGTCCGTGGACACTCGTCCACCCTCTTCGTCAAGGAAGCTCATCTTGTAGTCAAAGCCCTTCTCAAAGAGGTACTTTTGTCCCATCTTGAGCTGCACATAGCCCTTGTTACTTTCCTTGGGGAGGAAGTATGACTGGCCTACAACTGGGTAAGCATAAACGACATTGGCAAGAGGGATTTCACTGGGAGCCCCACCCGTAGTGAAAGTATGTGTCTTCTCTTCTATTGCTGGTTTACCCGAAGTCACAACTTGATGCCAAGAACCATTTATAAACTCTTCAAAGCCAACACGAACACTTGCCGTAAGCTCTGTATTTGGCGGAAGGACTTCTTTAGCCTGCAAGCTGAGCTTAGTCTTATCATCACCCCACACAAGTTGAGCAGCAATGCTCTTGCCTTCCTTATCCTTAAGGTCAAAACTTTTGAGACTAATACGATAGATCTTATTTACACCACGCTCGTCTGAGGCCTCAAAGGTTTTACCCATTGCAACATTGAAGGTTGCTTGAGGTACAGCAAAGACGCTTACTTCTCGCTCCCCGATAACTGGCGAAAGATCGTTGATCATTGGTTCATCTACGGGAGATGAGCCTGGATTGACGACTTCACACTCTTCGCCGATACTTAGCTTAAAGCGAGCATGTCCCTTCACAAGCCCAAGCACATTAAGATTTACGCCAAGGTATCCCTTGAAGAAGGTTGGATCGGGTAGGCCTGCTTGTAGCAAGGCGGCCGCACCTCCCCTAATGACAGGGACACGCACACGCACAAACCACAACTTAATTTTTACACCCAACTCGCCTTGCAGATAGGCATAAGCCTGCCCTTGAGCGTACCAGCCATTCAGACCGATTGTCCCAGAACGGCCTCGAC
>NZ_ALKJ01000047.1:0-8373 GCF_000292995.1 Porphyromonas sp. oral taxon 279 str. F0450
ACCTCAATAACATCTACCAGCAAGTAGGGGTAGAGTTTAGGCTCTCCGAGAGGGATAGTTTCCAAGCAGAGCTATCGAACGGGCATATCAGGCAAGACCTTAAGAAGCTCCGTGATAGCTACGAAGAGCAACACCCACTCGACAAGGATGAGGTCTGTGTCTTTGTGCTTAGCTCAGAGCTAAGCAAATCATCGAAGCTCGAGGATGTAGAGGGCTTAATGCCTCGCAAGAGTCGTTTCGGCTACATCTTTACAGGCAATAGCCCCAATGGGAAAAGCCTTGCCCGTACCCTAGCCCACGAACTGGGGCATGGCCTCTTCACGCTCCAACATAGCTTCGACGATGAGTACGGAGGTAAGAAGTCACAGGGTGAAACCGCGAACCTCATGGACTACACGATGGGAAGCGAGGCTGTTCAGCTCGCCGCATTCCAGTGGAATATCATCTCTAATCCAGCTCCATTCACAGCACTAGACAGAGATAAGGATGCACACTTTAAATCGGGGGCTGTTCTAACACCCAATCTTGATTTGGTTCGAATTGCTGGATCCAAAACTCTATATGTTTCAGATATCTATGGATTTAAGCCAGTACAAGGTACTTTACCCGGTTTTGGGCTCCCGCTATCAGATAAGACTAATGAATGCTATGCTTGGGATGGTTCTTGTTATCGCTCTACTAGCTCAGATAAGATCTATACTATAGAAAGCGAGGCTTACACAAATGTTCCAGTATATCTGTTCTATAATCTTGATAAGGATTGTGGTAAGAAGGCTTATGTGCTAGTTAGTTACAGTGATTTGTCTGAAGTCTTGGAGCTCAAGAAAAATAAGCAAATTGATGCGGCAAAGAGAGCTCTATTAAGCCTCATACATAAGAAGGAGAATGCTTCTAAGGTTGTAGCATGTATTGATAGCGCTAAATCTCCTGCTCAGGGAGCTTGGACAGAGCAATCTGAGCCTCTAGATTGTAGCGCGGAGGATGTCGTTGCTCTACAGAAGAGCTACCAAGATCACCTAAAGACTAAACTGAGGGGGGATATACAAGAGCTCATTAGTCTTCTAAAGCAATATCGCAATGAGCCTTGTTTCTTTGAACACATAAGTATTGATGTACGTCTTGAGATACTAAGTAAACTTATTCGCTCTGATATTGATGATAGCGTTTGGGAGTTTTCCTTTGGGAAGCTAAGTCTTGGAGATAGGTTCTTCTTGGATAAACTTGTTTTAAGTACACCTAAAATAGATCGTCTTCGTTTGCTCCGAGATGGCTTTATGGCCAATGGAGGGAAGTGGATTGAAATCATCTTCAATAAAAGCAAAGGCTTTTTTAACAATGATGTCACGATAGCCGATATCCTTCCATTGGCAACGGGGCTAGCTTCTTGGATCAAAGAATACTATAAGGAGTTGAATATTCCTATTAGTCTCGGGACTATTCAAAATATTGGACATCCAGATCTTAATGAGTATAGCTATCCCATTGCATCAACCACTCCAATTTGTATAGGCGTACCCAATGACGGGAGTGAAGCTTATTATACTCAACAGAGTGATAGTGGTTACACTTATAAGCTCTTTTTAAGAAGCGCCTTCGAGGGACGACTTGATAGCGGCCAAGCTATTGTTTCTCAAAAGTTCTTAGGTGTTCTAGATCTCACATACTTTACTCCTCCTAGGACATCAATACCTAGAACGCGTCTATTTAATACAGAACTCAATCTTAATCTTTTTGAGCCTGTTATCCTCCTTGCTTCTAGGGACTATAGCGCACTTGGCATTAAAGCTAGGGAGGAGTATGTTGTCCCAGCTTTCTTAGCTGTCATCTACCAACAGCTACTTAATGATAAAGCCTCTTGGGATAAGGTCAGGAGCGCAGGTAACTATCTAGCTATAGGTGCAGCAGTTCTAGCTTCTCCTTATACAGGGGGAGGCTCTTGGGCTGCATATACTACTATAGGGGCTGGATTCGTCGCAGGTATTGATGAAGCTCTCAAGGATGGACGCTTGAAACTCGGTAGTAGTACTGAGTATGATGCAAAGCACAAGGATTTTTATCAAGCCTGGGAGAATTTATACAATACAGCAATGGTGGCTGATGCTGTGGCTAATGCTCCACAGCTAATACGAGCCATTAGTAAGGTGAACCTTATCTATAGGGCGAAGCAACTATGTGAGATTTCAAGGGTGAGGAGTAAAAAGTTCTTCGAATATCTATCGTCTCTAAGATCAATTAAATCTGAGGGATTCGAGAAGCTGTATAAGCAGTATGAAATCATAAAGCTTACGACAAAGATTGAGGCTCCATTCATCTTCAATCCGAAGATAGCGCCACACATCTCAAATGCCCTCGGAAAAGCAAATCTTAAAAGGATTATAAAGTTGAATGCTAAAGCTGCATTAGAAGCCATAACTCCTGCAGAACTGAGCGAGCTCCAAGACTTATGTCGAAGATACCTCCCCGTACCTGAACCAGGAGAAATGCTTCGCAAGGTGATAACTCTAGCTGACGCAAAAAAATACTACCTCCAATATGAGGAAGTACCATCTGTCCAGAAGTTTATAGCGAAAGCTAAGGACTATGAGGTTAGCAGCGCTAAAAACATGATAGAGTACCTAAGGCTAGACTATGAGGGGACAGGCTTTAAGCCCAACGAAGGCTTTGCGATCATTGAATTCCCTTATCCAGGGGAGACCCAAATCATGCATCCATTTGAAGTTCCCAACATTCTTATGGATAATCCAGCTCCTTATACAAATACTGGGATGTCTGGCTCTTCAAGAACCATCATTCCAGAGTATTATCTATCTGAGGGCATCAGCCTACCCCAGGGCACCCAACTAACAATATACGATCAGGCAGGTAGCCAAATACGACAATATGTATTAAAAATAACATCTAAATCAAAAGGAAAAAAGAAATTTACATGGGACGAAAAATAAGGATCTGTGAGTATCAAATCGAATGCTGTTATCCCGAGCAGAGCACAGCATTCTATGCACACTTATGTGAGTTGCTGAAAGACCCATCAAGGGTCGAGCAACTAGTTAAAGAGGGGTATGTAGTCTTTGATCGTTACCTAGATAGCTGGGCTGATAGAGCTCCAGACATAGAGTTCTTGGAAGCGCTGCAAGACCACTTTCTGGAGCTAGAGCGTGAGGGTGAACTATACACCACAGGACATCCAGATCCTTACAAGCTCTTCCTATATCAGCCAGAAGTTACCCCAAAGCTTCTGGCTCAGAGCTCTATTAAAGTGCAAGCAGTACTCGGTCCCCACACGATACGCTATGAGGTCTCTAGAGCCTATATGAATGTGATCTATTGCGACACGAATTTCATCGGTCCCGAAGAAAAAGAGTACCTCATAGAGAGGTATGGAGCGCCTACATATACTAAGGAAAGCAGGGGAGAGCAATACTGTCCAGGAGGGTATATCATCATTCCAGTAGAGGATGTCGATAAGCTCGTTGCCGTAGAGCGCTTTCGAGCACTAGATGACACTGATGAGAAACCAGTATACACGGGTGAAGAGCGGATCTACGAGCTAGACTTGAGGGCACCCGAGGAAAGCGTCTACAAGTACTTCCTAGAGTGTGGAATTATCAGAGAGTATGATCCCGAGAACTTTGCTCCCGAGTATCTATATCCTCCACTAGAGGAAGAGGACACAGAGGAGCAGCGCTCCAAAGGTCGATATTTCCCCTCTTGGCTTAGATCTCTATGTCGTAAAATATCAACGCTATTTCGGGTCGAAGAGTAAGAGTCTTAATGGTCGGTCCTCATTATCCCCAAAACGGTAGAGTGGGCTTCTTTGGATATAGGTATAACAGTACCGCAGGATAGGAATCGAGAACTTGGCATAATTGGCTAGCTTGTATTCCATAACTGATGGGTTCTAACGCAAAGAATATGCAGTCTGTTTCGCTGTTGACTCTTGCCTTGTCTGTGAGTGGACTCTAAGTGCTTTTGTTTTATGAATAATATCAAACGTTTGTTTTGTATGTTTCAGCGATTACTCTTATCTGTCGCAATACTATTGCTCCTTAGCTCTTGTCTCAAAGAGACGGCCGTGCCTATTGCCTCGTCCTTTGAGGTTACGATTGCAGAGGATAAGACCTCTCCGGTGACGGTCAAGCTACAGAACAATAGCTATGGAGCCGACGAGTATGAGTGGACGTTTGAGGGCGGTGTGCCAGCCAGCTCAAGGGATAGAGCTCCCGAGTCTGTAACCTTCACAGAAGCGGGTAAGCATAAGATCCGCTTACGTGTATGGAATGCTGTTGATGAGCGTGTCAGCGAGCAAGTTATCCGTGTGGACTCTGCGATGAGTATTGACTTTGACTATGCTATTGCCATCAATGATATTGCTCCAGGGGTAGTATCTATCAGCAATAAGAGCCGAGGGGGTAGTCGCTATGAGTGGACTTTTGAGGGAGGTAGTCCCAGCTCATCTACAGAGCAATATCCCTCCGCTGTTACTTTTGCGGATGGAGGCACGCATCGCATTCATCTCAAGGTCTTCAATGGCAGTCGTTATGAGGAGCTAAGCAAAAGCTTCACGCTACAGCCCGCCATGCAGGCAGACTTCAACTATGAGCCCATTGCCGTAGACCAAGACTGGGAAGCCCCTTTAACGCTACAGACTCGGAACCTCACCCGTGGAGGACTAAGCTATCGTTGGTCTTGCGAGGGTGCTACGATAGATAGCGCTACTGCTGAGCACCCTTCTGTACGTTTTGAGCGGGCTGGTATTTATCGCCTTAGACTGATTGCAAGCAACGGTAAGGAGGAGAAGGTTATTGAGAAGACATTGACGATAAAGCCCAATAGTGGTCTGGTCTTTCAGCAAGATCTTAAGTTTGGCATTAACGAAGCTAAGAATAGTATCGGTTGCTTCTATTCCTCTCGCTTAGGGGGCGTGTTAACCTCTCAGCGTATCGCACAAGAGAATGTAGGGGCAAGTATTGACTTCGGGTTCTTTGCGTTGAACTCCTCATTCAATTATTGCTATTTCTTCTCTCCTCTTGAGGCACGAGCTAACGCTTTCCCGGCGATCCCCAATGCTATAGCCACTACCTTCATCAATAGCCCATCAGCTATGGGGATCCTAGTCAGTAATGATAGCTTTAAAGCCCTAAATAATGCACAAGCTCTTTCTCGATTTACTCAGTGGGCGGAGCCTAGTAGAAGGCACTTCACCAAAACACAGAACCCACACTTCGTTCTGTTTAGAACCACTGATGGCCGTAGGGGGATTATTAGAGTCAAAGGCTTTGTGGAGGCTGGAGCTCAATCATACATTCTTGCAGATGTCAAGATGGAAAAACGACCAGGAGAATAAGATTATGTCTACGCTACGTACATCAAGGATATACGCCACGATAGCCCTCTCTTTATTCGCAGCTATAGCTATGCTGGCAATTTCACCAAGCTTGAAGGCTCAGAATGTGAATATAGAGGAGGTCATGAGATTCCGGAAGAAGAAGCCCATCAAGATTAGTGGTAGTATTTCGACGAGTGCCTCCTACTTTTCTGCTAAGCCACAGCAAGCACGGCAAAGCTTTACTTATCAAGTGACGGGGGCAGTTAATATCTCTGTGTATGAGCTTTTCAACATCCCCTTGTCTTTTAACCTCAACAACTACGGCTCTAAGTTCAGCTACCCATCTCTTCCTAATCGTCTCAGCCTACACCCCTCCTATAAGTGGATCAAGGCACATATTGGCGATGTGTCGATGACCTTTAGCCCTTATACGATGAGTGGGCATCAGTTTACGGGTTTGGGGCTAGAGCTCACACCCGGGAAGTGGCAAATCTCCGCGATGGGTGGTCGATTATTACGTCGGGTTGACTTCAATCCCGAGTTGCCTAGTATTAGACCAAGCTACGAGCGCTGGGGCTACGGGCTCAAGAGTCGCTATGATGGGGATAAATTCTTCATTGGAGGTACTGTGTTTACGGCTAAAGATAAAGCTGATGTTATCTCTTTTGATGCCGATGCACTTGGTCTTAGTCCCAAAGCCAACCTTGCATTGGGTATCGAGGGAGGACTTAGTCTCATCAAAGATCTGCAGTGGTCTTTTGAGTATGGTCTTAGTCTGATGCAGCAAGACCTCCGCACCAATGCTCGTAAACCTTATCACGCTTTTAAGACTGAGCTTAGCTATAAGCTACTGGGTAATCAGGTCGGTCTTGCTTATGAGCGTATTAGCCCAGACTATGAGACTCTCGGAGCTTACTACTTTAATAATGACTACGAGAATTTAACAGTCAATTACAGTCGAAACTTCTTCTCCGATCAACTAAGCCTAGCACTGAGTGGTGGGGTACAGCGAGATGACCTCTCCGACGACAAGAAAGAAAAGAACAAGCGCTTTGTGGGCTCAGCCAATATCGGCTTCACGCCCAGTGATCGTTTCTCACTGTCGCTGTCGGCCTCAAGCTTTCAGGGGCATCGTAATATCAAATCCAGTTTTGATTATATCAATCAGCAGATGCCCTATGAGAATCTTGATACGCTAAACTTTGTACAGCTCAACAACAGCCTTGACCTCAACATGAACTGGCAGGTCAAGAAGAGTGAAGCACAAAACCATAGTCTTTCGGCGAGCATAGGCTATCAAGAAGGTGCAGATAAACAGGGCGGATATATTATGCCAGGTAAGCTCACTCGCTTTCTTAACCTATCCAGCAACTATAGCATTGACTTTTCAGCACTCAAGCTTGCTATAAACTTTGGTGTTAATGGGAGCAACAACTATGCTCTTCGTAAGAATATGTTCACTGTTGGCCCTATGCTTAATCTCAATAAGCGTCTTTTGAAAGATGCGATGAGTATGGGGCTAACATTATCTTATAATCAAACGCACGATGAAGGGGTGCTACAGGCTAGCATATTCAACCTCCGCTATCAAGCGAGTTATCGCTTCCTCAAGCGACATAGCCTAAATGCAAGTTTATCTTATCAGAGTCGTTCTTTCCATAACCTACAGACTCCGAGAAGCTCCTCTATTACGAGTCAAATTGCCTATAGTTTCTCATTCTAGAATGTCATTCACCTATATGCACCTAAGTACATTCATTAAAAGCTCTTGCCTAGCCATCTTTTGTAGCCTTTTGTGGGCTTGTGAGAAGGAGCAACCTACGGGAGAGATACATCCTCAGATACAGAATGCCTATCAGAATAAAGAGGAAGCTCAGGCTGCTGTCGATGTTTTGTATCATCTTGGCTATCCCTCCATCTCCCTAGAGGCCGATGCCAATGAAGGTCTCCCCTTAGCTTGGTCTGTTTATCTCTCGGGACTTATTGAGAGTGAAGCTAGCGAGGGCTATTATCCCAATCTACATCAAGGGAAGGTGAGTAGCCCTAAGGTAGAAGAGCTTAGCAAGAAACTATACACGAGTTATTTCGACGCTATTGAGCAAGCCGATACCATTATAGCGCGCATAAATGACAGTCCGTCTGTGAATGCCCAAGATCGGGAGAGACTACAAGGGGAGGCTAAGTTTTTCCGAGCCCTTAATCGTTTTTCCCTACTTAGAACATTTGGAGCTCACCCTACAGCTCGTACCAGCCCAACATCAGAGACAGAGGCCACTCTTTATTCTTTAGTCGTTAAAGATCTTCAAGATGCTATTGCTCGCTTGCCACATAAAACATTTATCGAGAATAAATCTCGAGTTAGTGCCTTCATTGCTCGAGCTCTTTTGGCAGAAGTTTATATGCAGATGAGTGGCTTGCCACTGCGAGAAAACAAGTGGGCAGAAGCTACCGCTATCTTGAGACCTATCTTAGCATCGGGGAAGTAT
This sequence comes from Porphyromonas sp. oral taxon 279 str. F0450, assembly GCF_000292995.1. Lineage (NCBI taxonomy): Bacteria > Pseudomonadati > Bacteroidota > Bacteroidia > Bacteroidales > Porphyromonadaceae > Porphyromonas > Porphyromonas sp. oral taxon 279. Next base: position 7,813 of record NZ_ALKJ01000047.1, read on the forward strand.
CAACTTACAGGGCATGGCTCCAGTGAAGACTTATCTGCCTACAATAAGTTGCGCCAGAACCCTATGGCTCCAGAGTATCTGCATACTTGGCAGGTAAAAGAAGGTAGATCACGGGCTATTTTCTCTTTCCCTAGCAAGGCGAAGGGCTGGAGTAATGTGCAGACCACTGTTGCCTTTAATGCTTACCAGCCCAGCAAGCTACTGCAATCGTTCTATTCAGAAGAGGATATACGAGCAAAGGATAGACAATATTTCCACTCCTTCTTCAAGGTCCAAGAGGGTAATAAGACTGTCTTTGAGGTCTTTGACCCTGCTCCCTACTTTTGGCTCACCGGAGAGGGAGAACACCTCTCAGCACCAAAGGTAAATCAGCTAGGAGTCTATCGCTATTCAGAGATACTGCTCATGTTTGCTGAAGCTCTTTGCCAGTCTGAGGCTACTGTGCGGGAAGAGGCTGTTGATGCCCTCCTAGATGTACAGTTGAGAGCTATGCCACATCTAAATAGAGAAGAGGCAAAGGCAGAGTTGATGGCTCTGGGCATAGATGCCTTCTTGCAAAAA
>NZ_ALKJ01000048.1:0-73508 GCF_000292995.1 Porphyromonas sp. oral taxon 279 str. F0450
GTAGGCGGAGCGGAGCTTGTCCAGCGAGATCGTTTGGTCGTCTTGGTACTTGTGGTAGAGGGAGTGGAGGATGGTGGAGATGGCATCTAGGCTAGCATTGACAGCGAGGGCTTCGGAGGAGCGTCCCTTCTGTCGGCTGGTTCTGCTATTCCACTGTGCCTTGTCTACGAAGATCTTCGTGGAGCCAAGATTGCTCATTGCTCCTCCGAGGAAGATCCGTAGCATGACGGGCGACTTGCCTTCTTTGTTCTCGTAGTTGGAGCGTAGGTAGAAGGACACCTTGAACGATTGTCTCATAATGCATCATTCCTTAGTGTAGCAGGTGCTACAAAGTTACTTACTTACACATTGAATGAGAGCATGTTGCTGCCTTCAATTAGCCCTTCATTTAGCCGTCACTGCTACACTAATTGCTACGCTTCGATTTGTGTAGCAGTTTGTGTAGCAGAATTTGACCGATTGATGACTATTAGACCCTAGGGGTAAGCCGTCAGGTCTATAGACCGCATACAAAGAAAAATCGTTGTAAGACCGTGTCCTACAACGATTTCCTTTTGTTTTTGAAGGCTTCTGTGACGACTATTTTGCAGTCACTTTGAAGCCTTTTTGCGGAGAGGGCGGGATTCGAACCCGCGAAACGCTTTTGGCGTTTACACACTTTCCAGGCGTGCCTCTTCAACCACTCGAGCACCTCTCCTTATCAGCCTGCTTAAGGCTTCTACTTATTGGAAAGCTCCGCAAAGGTATAATAATATCTGTATACTGCCAAACTGCCACGCTTTCAGCTCCCGTCTCGGACGTCTGTGGCAGACTTTGCCGAAGGGAGCCCTTATGGTGTGGTGGTAGACTCTACGGAGCGGGGCAGTGTGAACCAATATAGGTCAGCGAGCTGACCTATATTGGTCCGACGACGAAGCTATATAGGTCGCGATGACGACCTATATAGGTCAGCTCGCTGACCTATATAGGTTCGTACCACCCGCTTATATGATTCGGTGTTGGTAGCTGCATTAGGGCTAACAGCCGAAGAGGTTGCGTGCGATCCACCAGCCGATGACAGCGACGACGAGGAGGCCGAGGGTCAGCGGATGCTGGAGGATGCCCCTGAGGCGGGGGGCTCGCTGGGGGAAGAACTCCGCGTAGCCGTAGAATAGGAGAAGGGGGATGGTGAAGAGGAGTGCGCGGTTGTAGCTAAAGGCTTCGATGAGGTGCCCATGGAGGAGGGCGTGAGCTGCACGCTGGAGTCCGCACCCTGGGCAGCGATAGCCCGTGGCGGAGCGGATGATGCAGCGAGGGAAGGGGGAGGTCGCTGGATCAAGGAAAGCATACAGCCCCACAGCTACCCCGAGGAGCAGAATCGCGATGAGTAGATATCGGCGCTGCTTGAGGGGGGAGCGATGGGGCTGTGTAGGGGGGAGGGGAGTGTGATTCATCCCCGAGAAGGGGGCTGACTGGCTAGGTACTTAGCTGATGACCTGCATAAGCTTGCTGTAGTTCTGATTGCGAGTGAGCTCTTCTATCTTGAACCAGTCCAGGACCATGAGGATGCCGCAACCGCCACCCGTGAGGAGCTTGAGGACACCATAGCCCGTGTCGCCGAGCATAAAGCGGTCGATGCCGAGTGAGCCTGCGAAGATCGATACGATGATCATCATCGTGGGGTCCTTGTAGTCCAGCGCATTGATGACGGCAAAGCGATCATCATCGAGGGCGAGCAGACGGTCCTTGATGGTGAGAATCTGCATGGGGCTAAAGAACTTCTGGTTAGCGGCAAGGAAGAGGTCTACTTTCTGACTGTCCATAGTGTTGATGTATTATGCGTGTGATCGGAGATGGATATTACTTAGAGCTACTGTGCTGCGAGGCGTGGGCAGCCTTGCGGTCACGCACCTCCTTGGCATATTGAGCGGCTTTCTTACGCCCCTTGCTGTCGGTGCCGAAGGAGTCGAACTCGAAGCGCTCGGGCAGCGTGCGAGCGAAGTCCCTCACGCGGGGCTGTCCGACCGTGCCCTTGTCGATGACGATGGAGTCATAGAGACGCTTCGTCTCAGGGGTGATGCTGTCGGGATGTCCCTTGATGGGCTCGGGGAAGCGGTAGGAGGCGTAGGAGATAGTGGCGGAGTCGACGCTGATGCGCTGGTAGAGCTTGAGGCCAGAGCCTAAGCGGTCATGCACGGCGTCGAAGCCATTGCGGTAGACCTTAGGCGAGGCGGAGCTAATGACGAAGGCAGGGGCGATGGTGTCGCCTTCCTTGCTGCGCGTCGTGCTGCGAGCATAGCCGTGGTCATGGCCCTGCAGGACGAGGTCGGCACCTCCCTTGATGAGCTCGTCCTTGAAGACGTAGTGCATCACCAGATTCTTTCGCCCGTCACGCACGCAGTCTACGGCGTGGTGGAAGAGGACGATCTGCCAAGGCTGGTGCGAGCCCTTGAGGGCAGAGCGTAGCCATTCCTTGTGCTGATTGATAGCCCCCAGACCCATGATGTCCGTGGTGTCCATGACGATGAAGCGTAGGAGCGGCATGTCGATGAAGTAGCTTCGCCCGAGGAAGTCCTTCGGCCCATTGGTCGGGTAGCCGAACTGACGTACCCAGCGGGGATCGAGTTCGCGCCCGAAGCCCTTCTTCAGGTACTCGTGGTTGCCTGGTGCTGCGATGATGGGGATGCTGCGCGTGAGGTTGCCGATGCTGGTGTACCACGCTCTCCAGTAGGCGTCCGTAGGCCCCTCGATCTGGTCACCTGCGAAGGCGAAGAAGTCGATAGAATCAGCTGCGTGGCGGAGGTAGTCGAAGTAGCGCTTGCTCTCTGCGATACCAGGGTCCTGCACATCACCCATATAGACGAAGTGCGTCGCACGGTCTTCGCTGGGCATAGCGAAGCGTCCCGAGACGGGGTCAGTGCCCTGCACGCGGATCGTGTAGAGGTAGCTGCGACCCGAGATGAGGCTGTCGAGATGGACTTGATAATAGCAACCACGGCCCGAGCGGGAGGCGATGACCTCGCTCGTGGGGGCGAAGGAGACGGGGCGGAGGGTATCGCCCTTCTCATTGATGGCGCGTAGGAGAAGCTCAGCGGGCTGGGCGGTCTCTCCCGAGAGCCAAGTGATCGTGCGCTGTGAAGCGAAGTCTTCGCCAGGCGTCAGCGTGACGCGGCTCACAGCCTGCTCGGTCGTGTAGGCTTCTTCGGGCACATTGCCGAACCAAGCACGCCAGCGGAGCTTAAAGAGAATACCTGTCCCGACGAGCAGTACGGCGAGGACGATGAGGGCGATACGCCAGCGGTGCTTCCTCTTGGGGGGCTGATGCCCGCGGAGTGTGGAGCGTCTGCGTCTCATTATGCTTTAGAGGGTGTCTGTAGTCTCCTCGCCGGAGGGGAGTGCCTCTCTGGACTCAGCGGTAGGGGCGCTGGCCTTGAGGATCGTGAGCTCACGCTGCAGTTCGTCGCGCTCGGCATCCCACTTGGTCTTCTCTTCCTTGAGGGTGCGGACTTCCTGTCCGAGGCTGTCCCATTCGTAGAGCCCTCGGACGGAGAGGCCGATAGCCATCGCTGCTACGACGCCGATGACGCCGAGGGAGGAGACGGGTACCGTGCCTTCGGCTACGCCAGGCATCGTGAGATCCCAGAGGCTATAGCTGAGGATGGGGATGATGAAGCCGATGAGTGTAGCAGCCAGCGTCATCCACAGATAGGGCTGGAAGAGGCGGCGACGCATCAGGCGTGGTGCGAGGACGAAGTAGTTGAGGTAGAAGATCACGACCAGATAGAGGTCCGTGAGCCACGTCGAGTAGTAGAGTCGGGGATTGGTGAAGACCGACATCTCGGGCGTCCCCTGCACGGTCGTCACGAGGGTCTGCAGGATGATCAGTACGATCCAGACGAGGGCGTAGATCGAGACGGATATGGTGCGGTTGGCGGACTTAGTACTCATTGTCTAATAGGATATGTCGTGAAGAAGGGTGTTAGATGGTGCGCTCGGCGATGTAGTCGGCGAGGTCGATGAGGGAGGAGCGGTACACGCTCTCGGGGAAGGATAGGAGGAGCGTCTTCGCCTCGTCTATATAATGGTAGAGGCGCTGCCAAGCGTAGTCCATGCCACCACCTTCGTGGGCGAGAGTGGTGAGGCGCTCGATGCTCTCCTCGGCGATGGGCTTCTCCTCGAGGAGCTGGAGGTAGGGGGCTGCCTTACCCACCTTCTGAAGCTCGGTGAGGACGTGGAGTAGGGGGAGGGTGATCTTACCCTCACGGATATCGTTGCCCGTGGGTTTGCCTACGTCAGAGCGATGGTAGTCGAAGATGTCATCACGGATCTGGAAGGCCATACCCAGTGCGGCACCGATGCGGGCAGCACGGTCATAGTCTGCGGCGCTGGCCTCGACGGTGATCGCCGCGACCTCGGCACAGGAGCGGAAGAGTACGGCGGTCTTCTGGAAGATGATATCGTAGTAGGTGGCTTCGTCGAGGATGACGCCCTCGGCGGTCTCGAACTGGCGGATCTCTCCTTCGGTGAGCTCGCGACCTATGGCTGAGACGATACCCATGATACGTAGGTCCGCCAGAGCGATCGCTCCCACGAGGGCGGAGGAGAGGATGAAGTCTCCCATCAGCACCGCCACGCGGTTGTCGAAGAGCACCCCGAGGGTGGGGCGGCCACGACGGGTCTTCGCCTCGTCGATGACGTCGTCATGGATGAGCGTCGCCGTATGGATCAGCTCCAGCAGTACGGCCGCATCGATGCTCCGCTGTGGGGGCACGTCACCACGCAGCAGCCCAGCAATGAGGGCTGTGAGGATGGGGCGTACCTGCTTCCCTGTGGAGGCACTGAGGTGCTCGATGGCTTCTTTCAGCCATTCTGACTTGGTCGCGAGGATCGAAGTGAACTGGCTGTGGAAGTCATCCACGAGGGCGGCCACGGGGGCTTTGATCTGATTGAGGTCGTGCATAGGCTGTCGGCGCATCGTTAATTCCTTGCAAAAGTAGCTAATTCTCCTCGGCTAACGCTCATGAAGCAGCCACCCCGCAGTCTCCACGCCCCTGATATATGGGGATGAGAGACTGCGGGGTGGCTGGTCGTATATAAGGTACGCGCGTGGAGCGAGGTGCTTAGCCGAGGTAGGCAGCTACCATCCAAGCGGTCTTTTCCTGACCGTCGAGGAGGTCCGAGAGGAGGTCGCTCGTAGCCGTGTCGTCAGCTTCGTCAGCCAGGGCGAGGACGGCACGCTCCTGGGCGATGAGTATGCGGAGCGATTCGAGGATAGCGGGGATGATGTCGCTGGCGGCGCTGACGTTGCTCTGCTCCTTGAGCTGGCTGATCTTGAGGTATTCGCTGAAGCGGTTCTCAGGCGTAGCACCGAGCTGGAGGATACGCTCTGCGATCTCATCTACTGACTCTGCGGCTTCGTTATACATCTTCTCGAACTGGCTGTGCAGCGTGAAGAACTGGGGGCCACGGACGTGCCAGTGGTAGCCGCGGAGGTTAGCATAGTATACCTGGAAGTCAGCGAGGAGCTGCTGAAGGCCCTTGACGATAGGTGCGACCTGGTTAGCGTCGAGGCCAGTGATTGAGAGTACGTTCATTGTCTTGTCGTATTAAGTGTTAATGATTACACTGCAAAGGTAGGGGAGTTAATGAATCTATACAAATGAATTTCTCTATATCGATATAAGCATCATTTATACTTTGCCTCTACCTGCTTCATGCGGTGCACAAACTAATCCCGCCCCTACGACTGTCCAAGTGAGGACGTGCCGTAGGGGCGGGGTGTAGTCTATGGGGAGTAGTCCCTTAGGCTTCAGCAGGTGCTTCTTCTTCAGCGGGAGCTTCAGCAGGAGCAGGAGCTTCTTCCTTCTTTTCTTCAGCCTTAGGAGCGTCGGAGAGGACTTCGACGGGGATTTCTACAGCCACTTCCTTGTGCAGGCGCACGATAGCGGTGTAGTTACCGATTTCCTTGATAGCCTTGATGTAGACGAGCTTGCGGTCGGTTTCGAGGCCGAGCTTCGTGAGTTCTTCAGCGATCTCAGCACCCGTGACGGAGCCGTAGAGGCTACCCGTAGCGACGTTGGTGTGAGCCGTGATAGAGAGGCGTACGCCCTGGTACTTCTGGGCACGCTCTTCGGCTTCCTTCTTGATAGCGGCGATCTTGTGAGCGCGCTGACGGAGGTTCTCTGCGAGGATCTTCTTCGCAGCTTCCGTAGCGATGATAGCCTTACCGGTGGGGATTAGAAAGTTGCGACCGTAGCCGTTCTTTACTGTGACGACATCGTCCTTGTAGCCGAGACCGACTACGTCTTCTTTCAAAATAACTTCCATTGTATTCTGTCTCCTCTATGTTTATTCGTTACTAAGTGGATGAGTAAGGGGGGATAGACCTTACTTAGCCATGTTGTCCGTGACGTAGGGCAGCAGGGCAAGGTGACGAGCACGCTTGACAGCCTGTGCGACGCGACGCTGGAACTTGAGGCTCGTGCCGGTGATACGGCGGGGGAGGATCTTACCCTGTTCGTTGAGGAAACGCTTGAGGAAGTCGGGATCCTTGTAGTCGATATACTTGATACCGCTCTTCTTGAAGCGGCAGTACTTCTTCTTCTTGCTATCTACGGTCAGGGGAGTGAGGTAGCGTACTTCTGATGCAGCCATTTTAATTTTCTCCTTTCGTTAATGGGTTATGCCTTGCGGCTTCTTCTCTTTGCTGCGTATTCAGCTGCGAACTTATCCTGGCGGAAGGTCAGGAAGCGGAGGACATTCTCATCGCGACGGAACTGCGTCTCAAGTACGGCGATGGTCTCTGGCTGAGCCTGGAATTCAACGAGCTGGTAGTAACCAGTCGTCTTCTTCTGGATCTGATAGGCGAGCTTCTTCAGCCCCCAGTTTTCTTCGTTGACGATCTCAGCGCCTTCGCCCTTGAGGATGCCGACGAACTTTGCGACCGCTTCCTTTACCTGAGCTTCAGATAAATCGGGAGTAAGAATGAAAACGGTTTCGTAGTTATTCATTTCTCTTTCTGTTTAGTGAGAGTTAAAAATATCGGGCACAAAGGTACATAAATATATCGTTTTGACCAAGCTATGCACCTGCGAGGTGGTGCAAAGTGGCACACGCGCGTACCATTATATATAGGTATGTGTGGGGCGAAGCTCTGCCTCGGGAGGGCGTGAGCTACTCGCCGCGGAAGAGCTTGCGGAAGGCCTCTTCGACGGTCTTCACCCCGATGAGGCGGATGTTGTAGCCCTCGGTGCTCAGTCCGTGGAGGTTCGCCTCGGGGAGGATGATCGCACGGAAGCCGATGCGCTCGGCCTCCATGATGCGCTGCTCGATACGGCCCACGGGGCGTACCTCACCTGATAGACCCACCTCGCCTGTGAGGCAGACGCCTTCGGGGAGGGCGATGTCGAGGCTCGAGGAGAGGACGGCCGTGATGACCGCGAGGTCTGAGGCGGGGTCAGCCAGGCGGATACCTCCAGCGATGTTGAGGAAGACGTCCTTCTGCACGAGTTTGAAGCCCGCGCGCTTCTCCAGTACGGCCAGCAGCATGTTCATACGTCGCGTGTCGAAGCCCGTGCTGGAGCGCTGGGGTGTGGCGTAGACGGCAGAGCTGACCAGCGCCTGCGTCTCGATGAGGAAGGGGCGCACACCCTCCATAGCTACGGCGATAGCGGTGCCGCTGAGCTTGAGGTCGCTCTGCGTCATCAGATGCTCCGAGGGATTCTCCACGGGGCGCAGTCCCGACTGGCGCATCTCGTAGATGCCCAGCTCAGCAGTGCTCCCGAAGCGATTCTTCTGCCCGCGCAGGATGCGGTACATATAGTGCTTGTCACCGTCGAACTGTAGGACGACGTCCACCGTATGCTCAAGGATCTTCGGCCCTGCGATGCTCCCCTCCTTATTGATATGACCGATGAGGATGACCGCCACGCCCTCGGTCTTGCAGTACTTCAGTAGGGCGGTGGCGCACTCGCGTATCTGCGAGACGCTCCCAGGGGAGGAGTCGGAGAGCTCGGTCTGTATGGTCTGTATGGAGTCGATGACGAGGATCTGCGGCTGGGTGTCGATGGCCGTGGCGAGGATCTTCTCGAGGTTCGTCTCGGCATAGATCAGGCAGTCATCGTTCGTCCCGCCGATGCGGTCTGCACGCATCTTGAGCTGGGAGAGGCTCTCTTCGCCCGAGACGTAGAGCGTCTTGTATGGCAGGCGAAGGATGGTCTGCAGGACAAGGGTGGACTTCCCGATACCTGGCTCCCCGCCGAGGAGGATGAAGGAGCCTTCGACGAGCCCGCCACCGAGGACGCGGTCCAGCTCGGGGTCGCCGAGGCTGAGGCGGCTCTCGCTGCGCTGCTCGATGTCACCGAGGCGTACGGGCTTGCTGGCGGTGATGCTCTGTGCCGTGAAGGTACGGCTGGCCTTATCCTGCTTGCCGATGATGATCTCCTCCTCTTCGATGGAGTTCCATACGCCGCACTGCGAGCAGAAGCCCTGCCACTTGGGGTACTCGGCACCGCACTCGGTGCAGTGGTAGACTGTTTTCTTCTTTGCCATCGTGTATCGTGATGCTGCTGTGATTGTGTCCACAAAAGTAGGGAGAATGCGCCTATTATAAGGCATATACGCTGGGGAAGCGATGCTCCACGGTGGAGGGCGCAAAATCAACCACTACTAGTCGGTGGGCGAACCAGTAGTGGTTAGCAATACGAACCACTATTGGTCGACGGGTGAACCTATAGTGGTTCGGCTGCGGACCACTATAGGTTCACTCACGGACCAATATAGGTTCGCCCGCCGACCAATATGAAACCGTTGCATAGAGTCTTGTCCTCTATTTAGAGTGCTAAGGTATCGCACGCCCAGCTCCCCTCAATATGCCCCTCCGAAGTGATTAGGCAAGCCCTTCGCCTTATCGCGAGTATTCCTCTTATCCAGCGGAGGGAAAAGTCTCCTTCTCATGAAGAAAAAAGCGCCTTCCCGTAGTGGTATTCTTCTATCTATGCACGTAGTCTTAAAGACCAAGCACGTAAATCCAAATATCCACGTACGTAGATATTAGAGCCACGTACGTAGTCCAAACATTTCTGCCACTCGTCCACAACTTTTATCCCTACGCGGAGCAATAATCTAATATAGGTCACTTCACAGAGCTATATAGAAAGCTGTCCAAAGCTACATAGCTTTCTTCACCGACCAATATTAGGTTCGATTTGCCTCCTCCATGAGGTCGCTCTTTCTCCCTCACAGAGGTCGGTCGAGTAGTGCACGATTTGAGGAGGTGTATCGAGCAGATTTTTAGATCTTTATGAAAGGGTAGATCCCCGTGCCAAGCGGGCTCTTCGGTGAGCTATCGCGAGAAAATAGTTACCTTTGGTAGATAGTATGCCGTGCTCTATTCATACGGCAGAAGCAGCAAAATTCGATGAGATTGACGAAGCGAAAAGACTATATAAGACGAAGCTATATAGGCCTCTTGATAGGCCTGTTGACCCTCCCGCTTGCTGGGCAGACCCGCCCCAAGCAACCCGCCCCTGACTCTGCAGCCCAGACGAAGGCCCGCGAATACTTCTACCAAGGGGTGCTGGCACAGTCCTCTGGCCGTACGATGGAGGCCTTTGACCTCCTTCGTCACGCGCGCGCCCTCGACCCCACAGATCCCGCTATTGCCTTTATGCTCGGGGGGAACTATGCCCAGCAGGGTATGAGCGATCGTGCGCTCTCCCTCCTCGAGGAGGCTTACGGGGCAGACTCCACCAACCTCACTTACGCGCGTGCCCTCTCGGCTGGCTATATTGAAGCCGGGCGCATGCAGGATGCCCTCCACATCAATGAGCGCCTCTCCGAGGCCGATCCCGAAGATGACGATGTGCGCTATCGTCTCATCCAGCTCTATGCCCGTACGGGAGAGCTGAAGAAGGGGATCCAGCTCGCCACGGAGCTACAGAAGCGCTTCCAGCCTATGCCCGAGGCCTATGGGCAGCTGACGAAGATGAAGATCCAGCTCCTTGCCCTCTCCAAGGACTCGGTAGCGGTGGGTCGTGAATACCGCGCTTGGGCAGCTCTCTATCCGGAAGACCGCCGTCCGTACTACGACTGGATCCTCCACCTCTTCCAGACGGGAGGGGTGAAGGAGGCGGAGAAGCAACTCGCCTCTGACGTGCGTGCTGGCCGTATCTCCTCGGGGGATGCCACCGCCCTGCGTGTCCATAAGTACATCTTGCAGAAGGACTATCCCGCCGCAGAGGCCGAGCTGGTCCGTCTCACCCCAGATAAGAAGATCGGTGCCGATGAGAAGCTCACGCTCTGGCTCCTGCTGACCAAGGAGTCGCAGGGCAGTGAGGGCTACACCGCAGGCAAGTACACCCCCCATATCGCAGAGCTCGTCGCCGAGTACCCGGATGACCTGCAGGTGCTGAGGGCCTATGCCCAGCTCCTTCGCTACGAAGAGCGCTATCAGGAGGCTTATGACCTCCTCGCTCCCAAGAGCAAGCTCCACCCCAGCGAGGAGTGGATATGGAGCGAACTCCTCGATGCGGCTATCGGCCTCCAGTCCGACAGCCTCACCGTCGTCGTCGCCCGTGATGCCAAGCGCTACGTCCCCACCGACTGGCGCAACTATATCGTGCTCTCGGGGGAGCGCTTCCAGCACGATGATGCTGACGGCGCGATGAAGATCCTCGAGGAGGGTGCTGCGGCCATTGATCCCAAGACGGGTGAAGGCGCTGCCCGTCTCTTCGGTTTCCTCGCCGACGTCTATGCCGAGCGTGGTGGCCCCGAGAAGGCTCCGCTGGCTGACAGCCTTTACCTCCGCGCTATTGAGGCCAACCCCAAGGAGCCCGATGTGCTGAACAACTACGCCTACCGCCTGGCGAAGGCGGGGCGCAACCTCGATGATGCGGAGCGCTACGCCCTGCAGGCTGTACGCCTCTCGCCCGATGCCGCCCACATCCTCGACACCTACGCCTATATCCTCCTCCTGCGTAAGAACTATACGCTCGCCAAGCTCTACCAGCGCAAGGCCCTCTCGCAGGCTGGCCCTGAGAAGACTTCGCCCGATATGTACGACCACATGGGCGATATCTACCGCGGGCTGGGCGAGTATGCCGAGGCTATCGAAGCCTGGCAGCAGGCCCTGAAGACCCTCACCGAGCGTGAGAATAAGGATGAGAAAGCCGATAAGGCTGAGCGCATCCGCATAGAGAAGAAGATCAACGAAGCTAAGCAAGCACAGAAGAAGTAACGAACGATGCATAGCACCGCATATCCCCGCCACCAGCGCCTCCGTGGCCTCCTCGTGGCAGCCCTATGTACGGGCCTCCTCTCCAGCTGTGGTCTCCTGCGAGATGTCAGTCACCCCGATGATGATACGCCACGCACCGAGACCCGCCAAGAGACGGGTGTGAATCCCCGCCTCGCTGCCTTCCAGTCCGACCCCGCCTATGGCCCGATGCTCAAGGGCAACCTGCAGGCAGAGATCCTCATCGGTAAGGAGACCTATTCGTCGAAGGTCAATGCCACCATCGTGCGAGGCCAAGGTATCTACTGGTCCGTTGTGCCCTTCCCCCTCATCGAGGCAGCGCGCGTATGGTTCACCCCTCAGGGCGTGACCGCCATCGACAAGATCCACGGCCGCTATGCCGAGGTGAGCTATGCCGAGCTCTCTTCACTCGTGGGCTTCCCCATCAGTTATAATGATGTGGAGCGCCTCCTCTTAGGTAAGCCCTTCTTCCCCGCCGAAGCCCGTGGGGCCAAGGGTGGAGCCTTCAGCTATGGCGTCACCGAAGATGGAGGCACCGATGCCGAAGCCAGCCTCAGCATCGCCCGTGGTGAGGCCGCTGGCGCCTACCATCTGCGCTGGCTTCTCAACGCTCAGCACCAGCCTACGAGCTTCGTCGTCAGCCAGTCCTCCCGTCAGGGTGCTCCTGTCTTCTCGCTGAACTATGATCAGACGGAGGCCTCTGCCACGCGCCACTTCGCTGAGCGCACCTTCCTCTTCCTCGGTCGCACTACGCGCCCCGCACTCACCATCGACTGGAGTAAGCTCCGTCCCTACACGGGCGAAGCGCCCGATCTGACGCCCCGCATCAAGGAGGGCTACAAGCGTATCAGTCTCACTGAGCTCATCAAGCTCCTACCCTCACTATGATCGCCTACGCCCGCCATCAGCTGAGGCACTGCCTCACCCTCGCCCTGCTCCTCGCGAGCAGTCTCCTCGCCCTCACTCCAGAGGCCGCAGCACAGGGGCGTAAGTCCAAGACCCTCCAGCGCCTCGAGCAGGAGCGTAAGCAGCTCCTGCGCTCCATCGAAGCCTCGGACAAGAAGCTCCAGCAGCTGCGCCGTGATACGCGCAATGAGGAGCAGACCCTGCGCACCGTCAAGGAGCAGGTAGAGCAGCGCCGTCAGGTCGTCGCCGTCCTCGGCAATGAGGTCAGCGGTCTGCAGGCTCGTATCGACACCCTCTCAGGGCACATCGGCCGTCTGCACCGCCGTGAGGGTGCCCTCCTTCTGCGCTATCGTGCCGCTCTCGTTCAGCTCCAGCGCATCGACACGCATATCGACCCTGTGCTCTTCGTCCTCTCGTCGCAGAACCCTGCCGAGGCACGCGAGCGTCAGCGCTTCCTCTCCCGCTACTCCAAGGCTGTACGTGAGGCCTCCGTCGCTCTGCGCACTACACGTGCCGAGATCGAGGCCACCAAGGCCGAGGTCGGGCGTACCCATTCGGAGAAGGAGCAGCTCCTTTCTCTCCGTGAGGCCGAGAAGAAGAAGCTCGAAGCCGAGGAGCAGCAGCGTACCGCTCAGGTCAAGGACCTGCAGGGTAAGCAGCAGGTCTTAGCGCAAGACCTCTCGAAGCAGAAGAAGAGAGCCGAGGATCTTGACCACAAGATCCAGGCACAGGTAGAGGCCGAGATCATCGCTGCCCAGCGCCGTGCCGCCGAGCTCCAGCGTCGCCGCGAGGAGGCTCGCCGTCGTCGTCAGACCCAGCCTACACCGCCCCCCTCCACAGGTCGCAGTGGCCGTAGTAAGGGGACGACACCCCCGCCTCCCCCGCCACCTCCTGCTGATGATGAGCCCGAAGAGCGCCGTGCAGCGACCCCAGGGGGCTATGCGATGGATGCCAATGAGCGTGCGCTCGCCTCATCCTTCGCGCAGAACAAGGGCCGTCTCCCTGCTCCTATCCGTGGCTCATACTCGATCCTCCGCACCTTCGGTGTGCATCAGCATAGTGAGCACAATCGTGTGCAGGTCAATAGCAGTGGAGTAGACTTCGGGGTCAATGGGGATAGCCGTGCCTACGCCGTCTTCTCAGGCGTCGTCAGCCGTGTCTTCGTCATCCCAGGCTACGGCACTGCCGTCATCCTCCGCCACGGGAACTACCTCACCGTCTACGCCAATCTCAGTAGTGTCGCCGTCTCTACGGGCTCTCGCGTCTCCACAGGCCAGGGTATCGGCTCTGTCGGTGCTTCGCCTGATGGCTCCTCGGGTCGCCTCCTGCACTTCCAGCTTTGGCACGAGCGTACCAAGCTCAATCCCCTCGCATGGATCAAAAGGTAATCGCTACTATCGGGGCTTTTGACGGCGTGCACCTCGGGCATCAGGCGCTCTTCTCGCAGATGCGCGACTATGCTGCCCGCTACGAAGGGACGCGTCTCGTCATCTTGACCTTCGTCCCTTACCCTGCCGATGTCCTGCGCCCACACGGGAGTCAGCACATCGATCCGCCCCACCGCCACCTCGAGCGACTGGGGGAGCTTGAGGGCTTCGAGGTCGTGCCGATGGTCTTCTCCGCCGAGCTGGCAACCCACTCCGCTGAGACCTTCATCCGCGAAGTTCTGCATGAGCAGCTGCATGTGACGGATCTCTTCCTCGGCTATGACAACCGCTTCGGTGCGGGGGCTAAGCTTGCCTATGAGGATTACAAGGTGCTCGGCGCCCTGTATGGTATGGAGGTCATCCAAGCCGATAGCCTCTCCCTCAGCGGGGAGATCGTCAGCTCCACCGCCATCAAGTCGCTGATACGTAGTGGCGAGATGCGTGAGGCATACCGTGCTCTCGGCCGTCCGCATGCCATCTATGGCACGGTCGTTGCGGGGCAGAAGCTTGGCCGTCGCCTCGGCTATCCCACGGCGAACGTCCAGCGTGAGGATGCAGACCAGCTCCTCCCTCCCGATGGTGTCTACGCTTGTGACCTCGAGCTCCTTCGCCCCATGGGCTGCTCGGAGCAGCATCATGCGATGCTCTATATCGGTAAGCGGCCGACCCTCGGCGGAGAGCTGGAGCGCACCATCGAGGTACATATCCTTGACTTCGATGAGATGATCTATGGGATGGAGGTCATCGTGCATATCTTCGAGCAGCTCCATCCCGAGCACCGCTTTGCCTCGACCGAAGAGCTCCGCTCCGCCCTCGAGACCTACGAGCAAGATACCCGCCGCTACTTCGCCGAGAATACCCGCTACTAATGGAGATAAAAGGACTACACGTCGCGATCGTACATCGCCGCTTTGCCCTTGGTGGAGCGGAGGAAGTGTCGCGTCAGACCGCCTGCCTTTTCTCTGAATTGGGTATCCACACACATTTTTTTGCGGAGACCCATATCGCGACAGAATGGGCTCTGCCCGCTGATCCTCTGATTGATCTCTCCCTTCTCCCTCAAGGGATGCGCCTCTGGACAAAGGAAAGTGCCCTCTACCTGGTGCGTGCCTTCAAGGAGAGAGGGGTGAAGGTGCTGATCATTCCTATCGCTCTGCGCAATGATTACTTGCCCCTAATTCGGGCTGCAGGGATCAAGATTATTTATTGGTGCCATAGCTCTCCGCTGTGGGAACTCATAGACCGACGTGAGCGTGCCAGCTACAAGGCGCATCATCCGTGGTACAAGAATCTCTATAGCCTAACGCTGCGTCGTCTACGTCTGGCACTAACTTCTGCGGAGAAGCTCCGTGCTCGCTACCGAGATTTGGTACGGCAGGTAGACTGCTTTATTACGCTCACCCCTGAGTATGTGCAGGAGTTTGTATCGGCTTTGGGGCTTAACGACGATGAAGCTTCGTGCTTTGCCGTTATGCCGAATATGGCCTTCCTACCCAAGCATCAGCCGATACCAGCTAAGGACCGACCGAAGAAAATCCTCTTTGTCGGACGTCTGAGCTATGCAGATAAGCGCCCAGATCGAGTCCTGCAGATTTGGGAGAAGGTCTGTCAGGATCTGCCTGACTGGGAGGTAGAGATCTATGGGAAGGGGTCGGAAGAGAAGTTCTTGCGCCGCATGATTCAGCAGAAGCAGCTCCCTCGCATCACGCTCAAGGGCTATATCGCTGATGCGACAGCCGTATATGCGTCGGGTGCTATTCTGATGATGACCTCGACCTATGAAGGGTGGGGACTTGTCCTGAGCGAAGCACAAGCGTCGGGAGTTGTACCCATAGCTTTCGATAGCTCGGCAGGTATCCGTGAGCTTATAGGGAAGGATAGTACCTATGGATGCCTTGTTGCTCCCTTTGACTTGGACGCCTATGCAGCTCAGCTTCGCCGTCTCTGTCAGGATGTGGAGTTGAGAAGTCGCCTCTCTCAGGCAGCTCAGACGCATTGCCTCGACTATAGCCCAGAGCGGATTCGTTTGCGATGGGAAGAGATATTTAGCCAACTCTAATACCGCACGTTGATGAAGCCTCGTATCCTCATAGATTTGGAGCGTACCCGCTATCCCTACTCGGGATTAGGGTACTATGGGCATGCCCTTGCTCGGGGACTGCAGGAGGCTCGGGATCCATCACTGGACCTTCACTACTATGCTCCGACCTCTTATCCTATAGATAATAGGAAGCCTTTCTCGCCTCTGCACTCTCTGCTCAGTGTGCAGGCAAAGGGCTATGACTTAGTCCATATCACGCACCAACGTCAGCACTACTTCCCGCAGCTATGGGGGGCAAAGTGCATTGTCACCCTTCATGACTTGAATTTCCTCACCGAGCCTCTCCCCGAGTCGAAGCGAAAGAAGCTCTTGAAGCTGGTGGCAAGTAATCTGAATCGTTCTCATGGGATCGTCTGTATCTCCGAATTTGTGCGCCATGATTTGGAGCAGCATCGTGACCTCTTCCAGATATCGGAGGAGACCCCCATCACGGTCGTGCATAATGGAATCTTCCTTCCTGAAGAAGGGCAGATATCAGGTATCACTCGAGATCCTATAGTCCCCAATGCTCCCTATCTCTTGGCGCTGGGGGTCTTGCATGAGAAGAAGCAGCAGCATCTGCTCATCCCTGCGCTCTGCCATCTGCCCGCTGAGCTACATCTGGTCTTAGTCTATTCGGAGGCTAAGTCTGAATATCTCTCCAAGATCCAGCATACGATCCAGAAATATCGATTGGAGGATCGTGTGCATCTCCTCTCTGCTGTGAGTGATATAGAGAAGGCATCCTTGCTGCAGCACTGCCGTGCGCTGCTACAGCCCTCCATTGCAGAGGGGTTTGGATTGCCAGTGGTGGAGGCTATGGCTTTAGGGAAGCCTATCTTCCTGCGTCCTGCTACAAGTCTTCCCGAGGTGGGGGGCGATGTCGCCTATTACTTCGATGAGGTAGGCCCCGAAGCTATAGCTGGGACTATCTTGTCTGGGCTGAGCGCTTATGATATGTCACCTTCTCAGGCTGAGGCTCTCCGTGCCCGTGCTCGTCTCTTTGACTACCGACGTATGGCGCAGGGCTACCTACAGTTCTACCACGAAATACTCTCCAGATAAATGAAACTAGCCGTCATCGTCCCCGTCTACAAGGTAGAGCCTTACCTGCGTCAGTGTATCGAGTCGATCCTTTCGCAGAGCTACGAGGATCTGAAAGTGATCCTTGTTGATGATGGCTCGCCCGATAGCTGCGGAGCGATTTGTGATGAATATGCAGCGCGTGACCCTCGTATCCTCGCCCTGCATAAGCCGAATGGCGGACAGAGCTCTGCGCGTAACCTGGCTCTACAGCACATTGACGACTGTCCCCTCGTCACCTTCTTAGATAGCGATGATTGGCTGGAGCCTGACATCTATCAGAAGGGGGTAAGCTACCTAACCGCACACCCTGAGGTCAGCATCATCAACTATGGCTACAATCTTGTCACAGAGGAGAAGACCATCCCTTTAATCCCTGCTGAGGAGCATTTGACACGTGACGAAGCTCTGCTTCGCTATGTAGCCACGACTTCCAATATCATTAATACGATGGTTTGGAGTCGTATCTATCGGCGTGAGGTGATTGATGGGCTGACCTTTACCGAGGGGTGTAAGTGGGAGGATGTTGTATATGCTCTTGAGGCGCTCTATCGGTGTCCGGGAGGGTATCATATCTTACCCCTTGTTGGGGTCAATTATCGGAGTAAGCGCCCTGGGGCTATGACCTCCGAGCTACTGCCTGATAAGCGATCCCTTCTTTGGGATATCGAATCGGCAATACAGCGCTATCCAGATGATGCTCATTTCTTAGCTTTAGCCAATACCCTTGCGACTAACTGTCTGTGGTATCACATTAAATATCTATCGTCTTTTACCTACTCTGTCGCTGTCGGGGAGCTGGAGCGCTATCTGCCGATCATAGAAGAGCTGAAAGCTCGTCCTTATCTTGATGCCTTTCATTCAGCATCGAAGGTGAGGAAGGTGAAGCTTTTCTTAGCCTATCCCCGCACGTCCTTTGCTATTCGTACCCTCGTTCGCACCCTGCTTAGCCGTAAATAACTCCATATGAAGCTTGCGGTCATCGTCCCTGTTTACAAGGTCGAAGCTTACCTCCACCAATGCATCGACTCAATCCTCTCTCAGAGCTATCGGGAGCTAAAGGTCATCCTCGTCGATGATGGCTCGCCCGATGGTTGCGGAGCTATTTGTGATGAGTATGCTGCACGTGACTCTCGTGTGCTTGTTCTCCACAAGGCGAATGGGGGGCTAAGCTCTGCACGCAACTTTGCTCTTCCCTATACGGATGATTGCCCATTGGTGACCTTCGTCGATAGCGATGATTGGCTGGAGCCTGGGATCTATCAGTCGGCTGTGAGCTATCTGCAGCAGCATCCAGAAGTCTCTATCCTTGGCTATGGGCACAACAAGGTGCAGGACACTTGCTCCTCGCCTTGCCTTATGCCCGAGATGACTTTGTCGCGAGAGGAGGCTTTAGATAGCTACCTTACTGCGAATAAACTTGCTATCGAAGCGACTGTATGGAGTCGTATCTACCGCCGCCAAGCTATAGAGGGGCTTACCTTCCGTGAGGGGTCGAAGTGGGAAGACAACGTCTACTCTCTTGAGGCGTTCTATCAGAGTACAGGCGATTTCCATGCGTTGCCTATCGTGGGCTACAACTATCGCATCCAGCGTCCTGGGGCAATTACTGCGACTGAGATCCCAGATCTACGAGATCTCTTTGCGGATATAGAAGAATCCATTGATAGGCACGCGGGGGATCCTGCTTATCTGGAGTATGCTAATACCTTGGCTGTGCGTAGCCTCTGGTATCACTTCCGTCTGCTATGTCGTGCCTCCGATCGATATAAGGAAGAGGTGACTGATTATCTGCAGATTGCCTACAAGCTCCGATGTCGCCCCTTCCGTAATCTCTTCCGCTCGCGGTCGAAACGGATAAAGTTTCGCCTATTCCTCATCGCTCCCCGGGCATTTGTTATGGGGCGACGAGCCTTTAATAAGCTGAAAAATAAGTCTTAGTATATAGTCCTCTCATGCTACTCAAGAATATCACCATATCCGGCCTCGGCGGTGTCGGGGGCTACTACGGAGCGATGCTCGTAGAGGCTGCCCGACGTGAGGGCCTTGGCCGTACGATCAGCTTCGTCGCCCGTGGCGCACACCGCGCTGCTATCGAGGAGCGCGGACTGCATGTCCACACTCCCGAGCGGGACTTCACCGTGCGCCCCGATTACTTAGCCGAAGATCCCCACGACCTGCCACCTACCGACCTCCTCATCCTCGCGACGAAGAGCTACGACCTTGAGGCGAATATCCAGCAGCTCCGTCCGATCATCACGCCCACGACCATCATCTTACCCCTCCTCAATGGTGCGGATATCACCGACCAGATCCAGGCGCTTCTCCCCGAAGCCCGTGTCTGGGACGGCTGCGTCTATATCTCGGGGCGCAAGCCTACGGCGGGGGAGATCCTCTTGGAGGCCGAGCGAGAGATCTTCCTCTTCGGGTCACGTGGTGCTGAGCGTAGCGCCGAGGAGCGTGAGCTCTTCGCCCTCCTGGAGTCCGTCGGTGTGCACGTGGTCAATCCCGACGATATCGAGGAGAGCATCCGTAAGAAGTTCCTCATGATCTCGGCTACCGCGACGGGTACCTCCTACTACAATATGACGGTGGGCGAAGCTCTCGCGTCGCACCCCGTGGAGATGCGTGGGCTCATTGAGGAGCTCTGTACGCTCTTCTCCGCCCTCGGGCACGACTTAGGCGAGGGAGCTGTGGAGCGCACCGTCGAGCGTCAGACCTTCATGATCCCCTCCAGCACAAGCTCGATGCACGTGGACTTCATGGCGGGGAGCTCTACCGAGCTGGAGAACCTCACCGGCTACGTCGTCCGTGCGGCACGCCGTATCGGGCTGGAGCTACCACTCTATGAGCTTATGTACAAGGCACTTGCCACGGAGCCCTATCCCCCGAAGCACGATTAATCCCTTACATCCACTATAACTATGCGAACCTACCTATCCCTTCTCCTCCTGCTCCTCTTCGTGGGGAGTGGCCGCGCCTCGGTGCAGCAGCCGTTTGAGACCTTCTTCCGAGACAGTACGCTCCGCCTGGACTACATCCTCACCGGGGGCGAGTCGACGACTGAGATCACGCCCGACGAAGCCCATCTGCTCAAGGGCTGGGCTGGCCGTCGTCACTACCTCGATAGCCTCGTCCTCAGAGGGAATGCTCAGCTCTACGTGCATGACGAAGCCACGGGCAAGCTGATCTATGCCTTCTCCTTCAACCCGCTCTACCTCGAGTGGCGTCAGACGCCGCTGGCGAAGACCGAGCGCCGCTCCTATGAAGAGGTGCTGCGCATCCCCTTCCCCAAGGCTCCTGTGAAGGTGACGCTCCGCCTGTGCAATGCCGAGCAGCGCACCATCGTTGATCAGACGCAGCGTATCGATCCTAAGGATATCCTCATCCGTGACCAGACGACGAAGCAGCCTCAGAAGCACAAGTACCTCATCCACTCGGGGGACAGCCGTGACTGCATCGACCTGGCGTTCCTCGCCGAAGGCTATACCGAGGCCGAGATGCCTATCTTCCTCCGTGATGCCGAGGCGGCTACCGAAGCACTCTTCAACTACGAGCCCTTCAAGAGCAACCGCCAGCACTTCAATGTCGTGGTGGTCTTCTCTCCCTCCGAAGAGTCGGGTGTCGCCGTGCCTCGTGAGAAGCGCTGGCCCCGCACGGCGTTCTCCTCGCACTTCGATACCTTCTACTCCGACCGCTATCTGACGACGCGCAGTGTGAAGGCGATCAACGATGCCCTCATCGGTATCCCCTATGAGCACCTCATCATCCTCGCCAATAGCGATGTCTACGGCGGTGGCGGTATGTACAACTCGTACCTCATCTCCTCGACGCATCACAAGTGGTACCTACCCGTGGTGGTGCATGAGTTCGGCCATAGCTTCGGCGGTCTGACGGACGAATACTTCCACGAAGGCGATGCAGCGGCAGCGAGCGAACACGCTACCGAGGTCGAGCCTTGGGAGCAGAACGTCACGAACCTCAAGGACTTCTCCGGTAAGTGGTCGCACCTGATCAAGAAGGGTACGCCCATGCCTACGCCCACGAAGCTCCAGAAGAAGTACCCCGTCGGGCTTTACGAAGGAGGCGCTTATCTGGCGAAGGGTATGTACCGCGCGAGCTACAACTGCCGTATGCGCACCAATGATACCCCCGACTTCTGCCCCGCCTGCCGTCTTGGGCTGGATAAGATCCTCGACTACAACCTCCCTCCTCGCCGTAAGTAAGAGCGAAGGGCGTATGCCCTACCTGATAGAATCGGTTAGCCCCCACCACAAGAGCGATCAGCTCGATGTGGTGGGGGCTAAGTGTATCGTATCGTAGGGGCTTAAGCGGGTAGGCCCGTGCGGTATGCTCTCGTGGAGCAGTGTGCTTAGTCTTCGGAGGAGAGGAGGGCGCGGAGCTCGTCGGGCGTGATGTCGACGATGATCTCACTGCGGTAGGCGAGCGAGATCGTCCCACGCTCTTCGCTGATGATGATGATCTTCGCGTCGGTCTTCTGCGAGAGGCCGAGGGCAGAGCGGTGGCGCAGGCCGAGGTCTTTGTTGAGGTCGGTGTCGCTGGCTACGGGGAGGATACAGCCCGCAGCGCAGATCTTCCCGCCAGCGATGATCATAGCGCCGTCATGCAGGGGGCTATTCTTGAAGAAGATCGTCTCGATGAGGCGGGCATTGACGGCGGCGAGGAAGCGCTCCCCAGCGTGCTGGTAGGGCGTGAGGTCTGAGGTGCCCTGGATGGCGATGAGGGCGCCCGTCTTCTTACGCGCCATATTCATACACGCCAGCACGACGGGTGCGATGTAGTCCTCTTCCTCCTGCTCCTTCGCCGAGCCCTCACGGAAGAAGCGGCGGATCTTACGCCAGCGCTGGGCGGAGCCGATGGTCACCAGGATCTTCTTGATCTCATCCTGGAAGATAATGACCAGGATGATGAAGCCGATATTGATGAACTTGTCCAGCAGCGCACCCATCAGTCGCATCTGCAGGACCTGCGAGATCAAGAGCCAGATCCCGAGGAAGGCGATGATCCCCATGAAGAGTGAGCGGCTCCCCGAGTACCGCATCGTGGTGAACGCATAGTAGAGGAAGACCGCGAGGAGCAGTATGTCGATGATGTCCTTGATGGAGATGTCGAGCCAAGCGAGCATAAGGGCGATATAAGTCGGGGGTTAGTGTGAGCGGGTGAAGCTATAGTGTAGGTGCTCCTCTCTGTGGAGGTAGGGGCGGGCTTGCTCGTAGAGCGTGATGGCCTCAGCGGCAGCGCGTACATCGTGCACACGGAGGATCTGTGCGCCACGCTCGAGGGCGAGGGCATGGAGGAAGGTCGTACCACCGAGGGCTTCGGCAGGCGTGCAGCCGAGGGGGCGGTAGATCATACTCTTGCGTGAGACGCCGACGAGGATGGGCTGGGTGAAGGTGTGGGTGAGATCGTCGAGGTGCATGAGGAGCTCATAGTTCTGCTCCGTGGTCTTGCTGAAGCCGAAGCCAGGGTCGAGGATGATGTCGTGCAGGCCCAGCTCGAGGAGCTTGCCGATGCGCTCGGTGAAGTAGTCGATGACATCGAGCGTCACGTCACTATAGTCGGTGAGCGACTGCATCGTCTGCGGGTCGCCCTTCATATGCATGAGGATATAGGGTACCTGCAGGGCGGCTACGGTGCGGTACATCTCGGGGTCGAGCGCCCCGCCGGAGATATCGTTGATGATAGCGGCTCCATACTCCTCGACGGCCATGCGGGCGACCTCCGAGCGGAAGGTATCTACCGAGACGGGTAGGTCGGGGTATTCGTCTCTCAGGATGCGAAGGGCTGGGCGTAGGCGCTCCATCTCCTCCGTGACGCTTACCTCATCAGCCCCTGGGCGGGAGCTGTAGGCACCGAGGTCGGCGATGGCAGCTCCTTCGCTTACAAGTTCGTCGAAGCGAGTTCGTAGCGCCGTCTCGCCTGCTATCCTACTACCAGCGAAGAAGGAGTCGGGGGTGACATTGACGATACCCATGACGATGGGGCGCTCGAGGGTAAGGAGCTTCCCCGAGAGGGTGAGGGTCGTCTGTGCTGGAGTGAGGGACATAGCGGGGGAGGTTAGAGGAGGGCAGGCTGCGGGGTGAGTACGACCTCCACGGGGAGGTCCCATGGGTCATGGGGGAGGCACGCGATGGGGCGGAGGGCGAAGGTTACGCCGATACGGCTGGCATGTGGGCAGCGGCTAAGGTAGCGGTCGTAGTAGCCCTTGCCACGGCCGAGGCGGTAGCCCGCCTGGTCATATGCCAGAGCGGGGATGACGAGGAGGTCCAGTGTCGCTGGGTCTACGGCTCCATCAGCCTCAAGGCGGGGCTCGTAGATACCGAAACTCCCCGACTGCTCAAGCTCCTGCCAGCCAGCGAAGGCGAAGAAATCCATCGTCTCGCCGTCAAGGACGCGGGGGAGGTAGACCTGCTTGGTCGTAGCGACCTCGTCGATGAGGGTGCGGAGGTTCGGCTCGTCGGGTAGGGCCGAGTAGAGGGCCACATGCTGGGCCGTCTGCCAGAGGGGATGTTGACGGAGCTGGGAGATGATGGACGCACTCCCCGAGAGACGGAGCTCATCGGTGAGACGCTCACGGCTCAGGGCACGGAGCTCACGGCGGAGGGTGGGCTTGTCCATGGGCTACTTCGTCGGACGCCAGTCATCGGAGGTGAGGCGGTCGAGAGCGGCCTTGACCTCGGGGTCCTCCTCGTTACGTGCGCGGTAGAAGGCATTCTTGTCCCCACCCAAGAGGTCAGAGATCAAGGCGATGAGGTCACGGCGTAGGATGGGCATCGACTCCTGCAGGTAGCCAGGGCGCTGGGGTACGCCCTGCTGCTGGGCATAGCGTGCATAGGCATAGACGATCTCCTCGCCCTGCGAATGTAGGTAGTCCTGGATAGCCTTCTCCGAGCGGAAGGACTGGAACTGCGCACGATGCTGGTCCGCGTAGTTGAAGGCGAAGCGCTGGAAGGTCCCTGAGCGCAGGAGACGGATGTAGTAGGGGTTGATCCCTGCGCTGTCGCGCGGGGTGAAGATGTCGGGGGTGATACCGCCACCGCCGTAGACGACACGGCCCAGACGCGTGTAGTAGCGTGTGGTGTCGGGGCGGCTGATGCTATCGGCTGAGTAGAACTCGCCATGGAGGTAGCGCTCCTCGATGTCCTCAGCGTAGGCTTCGTAGCCCTTGGCATAGCTCTTCTGGATGCTACGGCCCGAGGGGGTGTAGTAGCGGGCTACGGTGAGGCGGACGACGGAGTGGTCCTTCAGCTCGAAGGGGAGCTGCACGAGGCCCTTGCCGAAGGTGCGACGGCCGACGATGAGCGCGCGGTCGAGGTCCTGCATAGCACCGGCGAAGATCTCGCTGGCGCTGGCACTGCCCTCGTTCACCAGCACGATGAGTGGGAGCTGGCGCAGACGTCCGTCACGAGGGTTCTTGAAGTCCTCACGGGGATAGTGTGCACCCTTGTTGTAGACGAGGAGGTCGCCCTTGGAGAGGAACTCCGTGGCGAGTGCCGTAGCGGCCTGCATATAGCCCCCACCATTGTCGCGGAGGTCGATGAGGATGCGCTCGACGCCTTCGGAGGCATGCTCGGCATAGGCCTGCTGGAACTCTAAGGGCGTCTGCGTGCCCCACTTATTGAGGCGTACATACAGCACGTGGGGGCGGATCATATAGCTCGCATCGATAGTAGGCACGGGGACGGCACCGCGGACGACTGAGGTCGTGAAGGTCTTCCCACCACGGCGGACGGTGAGCTTGACGACGGTGTCCTCGGGACCCTTCAGCGCCTTCATGATCTGCTCAGAGGTGATGGAGTCACGGACGAGATTCGTCGTGTCAGCACGTAGGAGGCGGTCGCCAGGCTGCAGGCCTGCGCGCTCGCTGGGGCCACCCTCGACGACACGTACGACGACGACGGTGTCGAGGAGGGTATTGAACTGCACGCCGATACCCGCGAACGAGCCCTCAAGGCTCTCGGTCGACTCCTTGTTCTCCTCTACACTGAGGTAGACGGAGTGGGGGTCGAGCTGTGAGAGGATCAGCGGGAGGGACTGCTCGGTGAGGCTGTCCATATCCGTCGAGTCGACGTAGTACTGCTGGATGAGCGAATAGATCTCGCCGAGCTTCCCAGTCGCTCCGCGTCGGCCTCCGATGCCGAAGTAGCTGGAGGTGAATATGCCCAAGAGGAAGACCAAGACGGTGACAAGCCCGTAGGTGATTCCACTCAGGAGGTGGGCCTTACGCTCGGGACGCGGTGAGCCGGGCTGCTCGTTGGGTGCTGATTGCATGCTGTCTGCTATAGAGGATGATGAAGGGGTGGGGGAAAGAGTCGGTTAGTCCTCGAGGGGAAGGTAATCTACCTGGATGCCAGCGCGCTGGAGGAGCTCGATGCCGTCACGTAGACGGTACTCGGTGCTGTAGACGACGCGGCGCATGTGGCTCTGGATGATGAGCTTGGCGCACTCGATGCAGGGGGCGTCAGTGACGTAGACCGTCGCGCCAGAGCTGTCGTTGGTGCTGCTGGCGAGCTTCGTGATCGCATTGGCCTCAGCATGGAGCACATACTGCTTCGTCTGACCGCTCTCGTCTTCGCAGATGTTCTCAAAGCCCACGGGGGTGCCGTTGTAGCCATCGGCGATGATACGCTTGTCCTTGACGATGAGGGCGCCTACCTTACGGCGCTCGCAGTAGGAGTTCTCAGCCCAGATGCGCGCCATACGGAGGTAGCGCATGTCGAGGGCGAGTTGCTTGTCATCCATCATAACTCTTTGGATTGTCTTGACACGAGGATATAGATATACAAAGATAAGGCTTTGCACCCGAATGTGTATGCTTTTTCGGGGGCTATCTGCTGAGGATAAAGGGAGATCCTGTGGGAAGGGGGGATTAGGATCGCTATGAGGGAGGAAAAGTAACCACTACTGGTCGATGAGTTGACCAGTAGTGGTTCGCACTCCGACCAGTAGTGGTAACTATAGCTGACCAGTACTGCTTCGCTTCGTGACCAGTACTGGTTCGTTTTACGTGCGACGCTGCTACTTGTCTCCTATGACTGTGGAATGCTCCATTAACACTTGTAATTCAGCTCTCTATGTGTTGCTTTTTTCTCTCCACTCTGCTTGCTTCGAGCCCAACGAAAAGCGGTCCGCCCAGCCTCATCTCTCGGGATGGGGCTGGGCGGAGCTTATGGGAATATGTGGGCGGGTGTGCCTTACTTCTTCGGGGTGAAGATGGTGATTTCTCCAGTTGAGTGCTTTTTGCAGGTGAGTCTCTGCTTGGATGCATCCAGGGTATAGGTGAATGTGTCAGGCTTAAATGGCTCGCGCTCGGGCCCTATTCCTCCCGGGGCTATCTCACGTGCCACGTGAACAGTCGCCACCATCCCCTTACGGGTGTAGGGAAGAGAAAGGACCTTAGTCGTGTGTCTTTTACCCTCACCCTCTTCCCGTATTAATTCCTCCTCTATCCTGAATGCGATATGCTTATCCTCTTCGAAGTATATCCAGGTCTGGAAGTGGTATTGTTCGCCATTTGGATATTTCCCAATGTAGCTGGCGGACTCCCACGTGGTTTTAAGGAATGGATCCTCCTTGGGGTCATCTTCCTTGGACGAAGAGCAGGCGGTGAGGGTAAAGAGAACAGCTCCGAGGAGTATCAGGGTGTATTTGAACTTCATATCTATAATGGTATTGATAATTGAATTGTCGCAAAGGTAGGCGAAATAGTGCATAGTCGGAAAGGGCTGCTGTGCGACCTCTCACGCTCTCCTAAATGCAGTCAGCCCAGCCTCATCACTCGGGATGGAGCTGGGCGGACTGTATGGAGAGTCGGGTAGGCGAGGCCTTACTTCTTGCGGACGAAGATCAATGTCTGGGATCCATCCTCATCAGTCACTGTTCCAGTGAATTTCATGTTGGATGCATCCATTGTTAGGGTAAGTACCTCTGTTTCGGTCTTGCCATTACGTATGGTTTGGGTAGTAAGTGTAGCCACCTTATTGATATAGGTGTAGGTGCCCTCGGATGTACTAGGTTCTTCTGTATTGACCACAATACCATTCTTGAAGGTCTTTTGAATTCCCAGGGTAGTAAACTTGGTGTCGTCTACAAATCGGAGGAGTAGCGTGAAAACGTCCTTTTCACCATTCTCCTGCTCGGCCCCTTGGACAATGCACTCCCACTCAGTGCCAGCGAGGGTTTTACTTAGGTTGGGGGTGTTAGGCGTGTCCTTGGAGCAGGCGGTGAGTCCAAGGAGGACTGCTCCGAGGAGCATAAAGATGTGCTTTAGCTTCATACGATCTTTTGTTATGGGGTTAGTGATTTACTGAATCTTTGCAAAGGTAGGAGATTTATACAGAGTTGCAAGCCCCCCTTCTCCTCTTCGCGTGGAGGGCTGTAAATAGACTCGCCCCGCTCTTCTATGGAGAGAAGAGCGGGGCGAGTCTTATGGGGTATGTGCGGGTGCGACCTTACTTCTTGCGGACGAAGGTCAATATCGTACCTGACTCTGGGGCTTTACCTGTGAGCTGCTGCTTGGAGGAGTCCATTGTCAGAGGAAGTGCCAGTTTGATAGCATTATCTTCATCATCTCGGGTGTTGAAGAGGAGTGTAGCGACGCCACCTTGATAGGTGTAAGTGCCCTGCTCAGGATCGTCTACCTCAGTGTCGACTACCGCACCATTCTTTATCGTCTGTTGGGTGGATTGGGACGTGAACTTGGTGTCGTCGACGAACTTGAGGACTATCGTAGTGACTACCGATTTGTTACCTGCATCGGACTCCCGA
Source organism: Porphyromonas sp. oral taxon 279 str. F0450 (assembly GCF_000292995.1). Lineage (NCBI taxonomy): Bacteria > Pseudomonadati > Bacteroidota > Bacteroidia > Bacteroidales > Porphyromonadaceae > Porphyromonas > Porphyromonas sp. oral taxon 279. Next base: position 27,518 of record NZ_ALKJ01000048.1, read on the forward strand.
ACGGTGGCCTCCCACTCAGTGCCAGCGAGGGTCTTACTTAGGTCGGGGGTGTTAGGCGTGTCCTTGGAGCAGGCGGTGAGCCCAAGGAGGACTGCTCCGAGGAGCATGAAGATTTGCTTTAGCTTCATAATTTCTATGGGGTTATAAAGAGGGAATGAATACTACTCGCAAAGGTAGGTAAATGCTGCATACTAAGCCTATAGTCTCGGAAGAAAGCTGTCCGCCCAGCCTCATCTCTCAGCATCCAAGTCCGAGGCGTGCATAGAGGTCGTATCTCCTCCCTTGTCGCTACACTTATTTATAGTGCTCCGTAGAAGTCGATTTGCAAACAACTATTGGTCTCGGTATGGATCACTATTGGTTTGGGGGTCAAACCACTATAAGTTTGCACACGAAACCACTATTGGTTTGCCCATAGATGACTATTGGTTTGGATGCAAACGACTATTGGTTTATCGGTCAAAGGACTATAGTGCCTCCTTGCCTTCTGTAGCTTCCTCCATTTCCACGGGCGGGATGTTTCTCTGTGCTGTATCTCATCGCGCGAGTCATAGGCTTGAGGGATAGGCCTCTACCTGCAGCTGGTGAAGGTGCTCCCCATAGGAGGAGGGTATGAAGCTTTAGTGCTCGCTACTTCGACCTATATTGGTCGCTGGGTGAACCTATATAGGTCGCGTCACGGACCAATATAGGTCGACATCGCGACCAATATAGGTCAGCCCACTGACCTATATAGGTTCGCATCACTCCCCGGCGGGAGGTGTCCCCGCACTCTCGCACTATAAGCGTGTCGTGTCGCGAGTAAGTCGCTTGGCTATAATGCCTAAGCTTGGTCGTGTGTGCCTACTCCTGCTCCTCTCCTAAAAGCAGTCCGCCCAGCCTCATCACTGGGGATGGGGCTGGGCGGACTGTATGGAGGGGCGGGTAGGCGAGTGCCTTACTTCTTGCGGGTGTAGATTTCAGGCTCTTCGCCCTCTTCCATCTTTGCTGCCGTCACTGTGATCTTTTGCTTCGCAGCATCCATTGTGAGGATGCCTTTGCGCGTGACCTGCTTGTCATTTTCTATTTTATGGATAATCACCGTAGCTACAAGACCTTCGTACGTGTAAGTCGTTTCTTCCTTAACCGTAGGATTTTGCTTTATGATACTACCATCTTTCGCTATGTCCTTGTAGTCTGAAAGAATTACGAGGCGGCTGTCGTCTATGAACTGGAGTTCGGTCGAGATGATTTCACTACTGCCGTCCTCATCTGTAGCCTTGAGGACGCGTTCCCACTTTGTGCCTGCGAATGGGTTCTTGTTGCTGGTCTCGGGGGTATCCTTCTTGTCACAAGCGGTGAGTCCAAGGAGCATGACTCCGAGGAACATGAAGATGTACTTTAGCTTCATACGTTCTTTTGTTATGGGGTTAGTGATTTGTTGAATCTTTGCAAAGGTAGGAGATTTATACAGAAATGCAAACCTCCCTTCTCCTCTTCGCGTGGAGGGCTATTAATAGACTCGCCCCGCTCTTCTATGGAGAGAAGAGCGGGGCGAGTCTTATGGGGTATGTGCGGGTGTGACCTTACTTCTTGCGAGTGAAGATTAGGGGGTTATCCTCGCCCTCCTCGAATGCCGTGATCTTTTGCTTCGCAGCATCCATTGTGAGGGTGCCCTTGTGTTTGGTCAGTTTGCCATCTTCTACTACCTCTGTAATCACCGTAGCTACAAGACCCTCGTATGTGTAAGTCCCTTCACCCTTAGAAGTAGGATCTTGCCTTTTGATGCTACCATTCGGTGCCGTGACCTTGTAGCTTGCACTAATTACGAATCGGCTGTCATCAATGAAGTGGATCTCAGTTACGAAGGTTTCAGTGTCACCGTCGATTTGTGTGTGAGAGCGGATGCTTTCCCACTTCGTGCCTGCGAATGGGTTCTTGTTGCTGGGCTCGGGGGTATCCTTCTTGCCACAAGCGGTGAGTCCAAGGAGCATGACTCCGAGGAACATGAAGATGTACTTTAGCTTCATACGTTCTTTTGTTATGGGGTTAATGATTTATTGAATCTTTGCAAAGATAGGAGATTTATACAGAGTTGCAAACTTCCCTTCTCCTCTCCGTGTGGGAGGGCTATAAATAGGCTCGCCCCGCTCTTCTATGGAGAGAAGAGCGGGGCGAGGCTTATGGGGTATGTGCGGGTGCGACCTTACTTCTTGCGGGTGTAGATGATACCCTTGCGTACGCCGTCATCCGTCACCGTGCCGGCGAGCGTCTGATTGGTGTCGTCCATAATGAGGCGGACGATGCGCGTGACGGTCTTGCCATCGTCCTGGTGTGTTGTGGTGAGCGTGACCTCCTTGCCTTGGTAGGTGTAGGTACCCTGCTCAGGAGTGTCTGTCTCGCTCTTGAGGATGGTGCCCCCCTGTGTGGTTACCGAGGTGGACTCCGTGACGAACTTCGTGCCGTCAATGAAGCGAAGGACTGTCGTGGTGGTCTCTGTCTTGCCATCATCCTCCAGCTCCTGCTCGATGTACTCCCACTGAGAGCCGGCTAAGGAACCGCTTGAAGCGGGGTTGGTGTTGGGGGTGTCCTTGGAGCAAGCACTGAGCCCAAGAAGTGCGACTCCGAGGAGTGCGAAGATTTGCTTTAGCTTCATATCTACTGTAGTATTAAAGAGTGATTTAGAGCGCGCCTGGGTAAACAAAAGCGACCCTTCTGTACTTATAACGTCGTAGTACTCTGCGAGGTATCTTCGCTCCTTGGTAGGAGGCGGAGAGCTTAGGGAGTACAGCATCATCCTTTATATATAGGTAGACTGATGAAGAGAGCATGGGTATTAGGCGCTACAGGCGCTACGGGGGCGGCTCTGGTGGAGCAGCTCCTTGGGAGTGACGAATACAGCGAGGTGCATGTCTTTGTGCGTCGGCCTCTCCAGCTGCAGCACGCGAAGCTCCGCGTCCACGTGGTAGATATGGAGCGAGCTGAGGACTGGCAGATGGGCCCCGCAGCAGATGTCGCCTTCTCCTGTCTGGGTACGACGCTGCGGGCATCAGGGAGCAAAGCGGCTCAGCATCGTGTGGACGTGGACTACCAACTGCAGTTCGCCGAGATGGCTCGCCGTAGTGGGGTGGGGACCTTCGTCCTGCTGTCGGCAGCTGGGGCAGATGCTAAGTCACGCTTCTTCTACATGCGCCTCAAGGGCGAAGCCGAAGAGGGTGTACATGCTCTCGGCTTTGAGCGGACGCTCTTCTTCCGCCCTGGGATCCTGGATCGTGGGGCAAAGACACGAGGCAATGAGCGTATCAGTATCGTACTGATCCGCGCGCTGAATCGCATCGGCCTCTTGAAGCGTCAGGCGCCGATAGCCGTCGAGACGCTCGCCCATCAGATGATCCGTGGTGAGGCGACGCTGCGTGATGCCGGCGAATATGTGCTTGCCGCAAGGGCGATCTTAGACCTCTAAGAGCGAGGTGTCGGGCGGCTCGGTGAGCGCTGTCTGTCGAGCTTAGTGACCGCACTTAGGAGAGCGAGCAGGGCGAGGGAGTAGTCCCTCGCCCTGCTCGCTTTTGGTGTTTATTCTTAGGAAGGCGCTGGGTAATGGCATTTCTTTAATAAAATTATTAAATCGCCCTGCTTGTGTTTTAAGGAAGTCTGACTATTTTTGTCACAGAGACAGCAAGACATGCTCTCCGTAAGCTGCCCTCTCAAGGTGGCTCTCTACGAGGAGCAACACACCCACTCAGACGCATAGGATGGACAAGCAACCCTTCTCCTACCACTCTTCCCTCCACACCCTACAAGACACGCCCAGCGGGTCTCCACCCCTCCTATGTGCTTCTGATGGTCTGTCTGCCGCCTGATGAGCGGTGTCCCCTACTACTACACTCACACTAAACGAACTATTACGATGGACCTACTTCAGATCGTAAAGGGATTCAATGAAATCCTATGGAACAACTTCCTCATGTACGTCCTCCTCGGCGTCGGCATCTTCTACACCATCTACCTCGGCGTGCCTCAGATACGGCACTTCGGCCTGGCGATGAAGTATAGCTTCGGCTCGATCTTCAAGAAGAAAGAGAAGACGGAAGATACCTGTGACCAGACGAACTCCTTCCAAGCGCTCGCCACGGCCGTCGCCGCCCAGGTCGGTACGGGTAATATCGCAGGCGTAGCTACCGCTATCGCCATGGGAGGTACGGGTGCCGTCTTCTGGATGTGGATCTCCGCAGTGCTTGGGATGAGCACGATCTTCTCCGAAGCCGTCCTCTCCCAGAAGTATCGCGAGATACGCGACGGCCAAGTCGTCGGGGGGCCTGCCTACTACATCAGTCGCGGTCTGAAGAGCCCAGTGCTCGCCATCATCTTCTCTGTCATGGTCATCGTCGCCCTCGGCTTCATCGGCTGTATGGTACAGGCGAACTCCATCTCCATCGGCATGGCTAACGCCTTCGGGATGAAGGGCTGGGTCAGCGGTATCTTCATCGCAGTGCTCGTCGCTGTCGTCATCGTCGGCGGGCAGAAGCGCGTCACGACCATCGCCGAGCTGGTGGTGCCCTTCATGGCACTGGCCTATATCGTCGGGGCGATCATCATCCTCTTCATGTACTCCGAGCAGATCCTCCCCGTCTTCGAGTCCATCTTTGGTGATGCCTTCTCCACGAAGGCGGCCGCTGGTGGTGCTGCGGGTAGCGTGATGAAGTACGCCATCCGCTATGGAGTCTCCCGCGGGCTCTTCTCCAACGAAGCAGGTATGGGCTCGACCCCACACGCCCATGCGCTGGCTCATGTCAAGGATCCATCCATTCAGGGCTTCGTGGCTATGTCGGGTGTCTTCGTTGACCTCCTCATCTGCACCGCTACGGCACTCATCATCCTCTTGACGGGAGCTTATGCTGAGCCTGGCCTGATCTCCGTGCAGATCACACAGCGTGCCTTCGAAGAGACCTTCGGTCAAGCGGGTGTCATCTTCCTTGCGATCAGCCTCCTCGTCTTTGCCTTCACCACGATCATCGGCTGGTACGTCTTCGGGGAGATGAATATACGCTACCTCTTCAAGTCCAAGGCGGTCTACGGCTTCCGCGTCATCGTCATCGCCTGCGTCTTCTCGGCGACGATCTTCCATGCGAACCTCATCTGGGAGCTGGCTGATACCTTCAATGGGCTGATGGTCATCCCGAACGTCATCGCCATCCTCATCCTCGCGCCGCAGGTCAAGAAGCTCTACAAGCGCTTCCTCGCTCGTCGTAAGACGGAGAATATCTAAGCTGCCTCCTCGCTCCTTCCCCGTGGGCTAAATCACTTCGCCCCCACAGCTCCATCGAGCTGTGGGGGCGAAGTGATTTGTATAAGTAGGGAGTCTTAGTCGAGGACGTGGCGCTCGGCGTGGTAGGAGGAGCGCACGAGGGGGCCGCTCTCGATGTGGCGCAGGCCCTTCTCCAGCCCGAGGGTACGCAGACGAGCGAACTGCTTCGGGTGGATGTACTCCACGACGGGCAGGTGGCGGCGCGTAGGCTGCAGGTACTGCCCGATGGTCATGATGGACACGCCGACAGCGTGGGCATCGTCGATGAGCTCGAGGACTTCCTCCTCCGTCTCGCCGAGACCGAGCATGATACCCGTCTTAGCGGGGATGCCGCTCTCAGCGATACGCTCCAGCACCGAGAGGCTCTGGTCGTAGGTCGCTATGTGGCGCACCGAGGGCGTGAGACGGCGGACGGTCTCGAGGTTGTGCGAGATGATCTTGGGCTGACAAGCGATGATCTGGTCGACGTAGTCCAGACGGCCGTTGAAGTCGGGGATGAGGACCTCGACAGTGACCTCAGGCGTCGTGCGGCGGATGGCTTCGATGGTACGTACCCAGTGCCCTGCGCCGTAGTCCTCGAGGTCGTCGCGGTCGACGCTGGTGATGACGGCGTGCTTCAGGCCCATCTTCTTGATGCTCTGTGCCACCTTCATTGGCTCGAGGGGATCGAGTGGTGCGGGGGCTTTTCCCGAGAGGGTGTTACAGAAGCGGCAGGCGCGCGTACAGACAGCACCTCCGATCATGAAGGTCGCCGTGCCTGCGCTCCAGCATTCCCCTTGGTTGGGGCATCGGCCGCTGTGGCAGATGGTATTGAGCCCGTGGTGCTCGATCGTATGCTTTGTATCGGTGAAGGTCGAGTTATCGCCGAGGCGGATCTTCAGCCACTCGGGCTTGCGGACGCGCACGACGTTGCCGCTCTTCTTCTGGGTGATAGGTTCTTCTTGCATCATATAAGTGATAGCCCTTAGGCTGAGGGGCGGTGCCTTCAGCCTAAGGGTAGTGGGGAGTAAAATAGCCGAGGCTAAAGATTCTGCTCGAGGAAGGCAATGATACGCTTGTAGAGGTGGTTGCGGGCATTACCTCCGTAGATGCCGTGGTTGCGGTCCTTGTAGATCGCCATGTCGAAGGGGATGCCTTCGGCGACCAAGAGGTCGGTGAAGTTCATAGCGTTCTGCACATGCACGTTGTCATCGGCGCTACCGTGGATGAGGAGGAGCTTACCCTTGAGCTGCTTCGCTACCTCGAGGGCGGAGGAAGACTTGTAGCCCGTGGGGTTCTCCTGTGGGGTGCGCATGAAGCGCTCCGTGTAGATCGTGTCGTAGTAGCTCCAGTCTGCGACGGGGGCGACGGCGACACCAGTCTTGAAGACGCCCTCGCCGTGGCACAGCCCCATCAGCGTCATGTAGCCACCGAAGCTCCATCCGTAGAGGCCGATGCGGTCGGCATCGACGTAGGACTGCTTGCCGAGCCACTTCGCTGCAGCGATCTGGTCTTCGATCTCCTTCACACCGAGGTTGAGGTAGGTGCACTTACGCCACTCCTCACCGCGAGCGCCCGTACCACGTGGATCGACGCAGACGACGATGTAGCCCTTGCTGGGGAGTATCTGCTCCCAGCCGAGACCGAAGGCATCGAGTACCTGCTGTGAGTCGGGGCCGCTGTACTGAGTCATCAGCACGGGGTACTTCTTGTTGGGATCGAAGTCGTAGGGCTTGAGGATCCAAGCATTCAGCTCTTGACCACGGCCGTTGGGGATCTTGATGAATTCCTCACGGCGTAGGCGGTAGTCCTTGAGGCGCTCAGCGATCTCCTTGTTGTCCTTCAGCACACGCAGGGGACGCAGGCTCCCCGTGGCGTAGACGGCTGTAGTCGTCGGCGTAGTAGAGTTGCTGAAGATGCTGATGTAGTGGGAGAAGTCATCGCTGAAGATAGCACTATTGGCACCTGCTCCAGGGTGAAGAGCGGTCTTGCGGCCCTTGGGATCTACCTTGTAGATCGAGCGACGCAGGGGCGACTCATCGGCAGCCTGATAGTAGGCATTGCCCTGAGCGTCCATGCCGTAGAAGTCGGTGTCGTCATAGCTACCCGTGGTGATCTTACGGATCAAAGCTCCCTTGTCGGAGTAGAGGTAGATATGGCGGTAGCCATCCTGCTCGCCGAGGTAGGCGAAGCCTGAGGGGACGAACTTACACTTCGGGAGGTTGCGGCTATCTACGTAGGCCTTGTTGCGCTCCTCGAAGATGACCTTCGGCAGGAGCGTCTTGTTATTGATGTAGTAGAGCGTGAGGTGGTTCTGCTGGCGGTTCAGCGAGAAGACGGCGAGGTTGCCATCACGGCCGATGAACTCGATGCGGGGGATGTAGTAGGGTGCGCTCTTGAAGTCAATGGGCTTCTTCGCACGGTCCGTGACATTGTAGATGTGTACGGAGACCTTCGAGTTAGGCGTACCGGCCTTAGGGTACTTATAGGTATAGGCACCAGGGTACTGCCCCGTGCCGTAGATAGGCATGCTGTACTCATCGACCTCACTCTCATCGGTGCGGACGAAGGCGAGGAAGTTATTGTCTTCGCTCCAGGTCATCAGCTGGGTCGTCTCCAGCTCTTCTTCGTAGACCCAGTCGGTGATGCCGTTCATGACCTTGTTGTGCACGGCATCGCTCGTCACCTGGACCTCGGTGTCGAACTCAAACTTCTTGATGAAGATATTCCCCTCGCGCACGAAGGCTACCATACGGCCGTCGGGGCTGAAGGTGGGGATCATGACCTTGCCAGCGGTTGTGCTCAGTGGCTCGACGCGGTTGCGACGCACATCGTAGTGGAAGACATTACCCTTGCTTGAGCGACGATAGATCGACTCTTGGTCGGTGATGAGGAGGATGTGATGCCCCTTGGGCTCAAGGATGTAGTCGTCGAATTTCTTGAATTCGCATTCGCGTGCCTTGTTGACGCTGAAGAGTGTGTCGACGAGTTCGCCCGTCTGGAAGCTATAGCGCAGGATGGCGGTGTGTCCGTCGTCCATCATCGTGTAGTACTTCCCGTCGCTGGTGGAGCGCATACCGCGCCCTGCGGTGTAGGCGTAGAACTTACCCGAGGTGACGTCCTCGACTTGGAGGTCCTTGGTGGGCTGCTGGGCCAGAGCCTCAGTGCTTGCACCTAAGCCAAGGAGCAGCAGTGTGAGTGATAGTAGTGTCCGCATAACTCGTATGTATTAGTTTGCTTTTCGACAAAGATACAAAAAGCAAGGGTGGCAAGCGAGGGACTATTGTATCCGCTTCGAGGGGAGTGGAAGGCGTAGCTATACCGATATACGTATGCGGCTGCACCGAGTGCTCGGTGCAGCCGCATGTGTATGTAGAGGGCATCTTATAGAGATTTCGCGACTGAGGGAAGGCTGGTCGCTATCTCAGCTTATGCCCCTTAAAGGCGTAGAAGAGGATATAGGCGAAGCTAATGAGGCAGATGCTATACGCATATCGGATATCTGAGATATCCTTGATAAGGCCAAATAGGACGGTGATGACAGCCCCACCGATAAGCCCCATCGTCAATAGTGATGAGCCCTGCTTGGTGTACTTACCCAGATCCATAAGCGCCAAAGGCCAAAACGCGGGCCACATCAGCGAGCAGCCTAATGCCATGATGCCCACAGAGTAGATGCTATAAACTCCAGGAAGCACTACTACGAGTGCAGTCCCTACGAGTGCCACGAAAGAGCATATCTGTAGGGCTTTGGTTTGCGAGAGGTACTTCGGGATCAGGATAATACCCAGTATATACCCGATGCTAATGCTAATAGGAGTAATCCATGAGTAAGACTCTGGATGGGTAAGACTTAATTCCTGTGCATAGTCTATGAGTGTCCCCAAGACGATGGTCTCCGAGCCTACGTAGAAGAATATGGCGATCGCTCCGAGTACAAGATGAGGGAATTGGAAGACCGAGCTCTTACTATTGGCATAGCTCGATACTTCTGAGTCAGCAGCGTCATTGTCTTCTCCAGCAGCCTTCACTTCGGGCAGTGGCGATATGAGTGCGACGATACCTAAGATCACGAAGAGGCCGATGATCACAAGGAAGGGTTTGCTGAGGTCTTCCAGACCGACACTGCCGCCATTGCTGGCAAAGAGAGCGATAAATAATGGTGAGACAGGCCAAGCTAACTTGTTGATCATCCCCATGATTGAGATTCGCTTTGCCGCACTCTCTGTAGGCCCCAGGATGGTGACATAAGGATTTATCGCAGCCTGTAAGAACGTGTTAGCCGCCCCGCAAATAAAGGAGGCTAATAGGAATATTACGAAGCTCTTGGCTTCTGCCGACAAGATGAATACGCCGAAGGCTATCGCAAACATAGCGAAAGCTGATGCCATCGTGCGCTTATAGCCGATCTTACTAATCAGCAGTCCTGCTGGATAACCAAAGATCAGGAAGGGTAAGAACGTCGCCCCGATGAGCATATAGGCTTCCATTGACGAGACGCTTAGCGATACCTTCAATACGGGTACGAGTAGGGAGTTGATCCCTAAGGCAAACCCACATGTAAAGAACATGAAGGCAAGAAATACCATCGGTACGATGAACTTATTTTCTTTCATAAGAGGGGGATATTTAGGCTTTCGTGTTGTCAAGTCACGCAAATAAAAAGCAGTAGTTTGACTTGTAGCTACCGCAAATGTAACTAAAAATATTTTAAAATTTAATCTGTGGTCCTGAGATTTGTGGTGTTTTCAGGATGATTTATTAAAATAAACTTACGGGCTAACGGCTATATATTCGTATGTCTTGAGGCTGCTTGCGGTGGCATTTCCCCTTGGTCGGATCACTGGGAGGGAAGTGATCCCAAAGCATAAGTGCAAGCACTTGAGGTACTCGTGCGTGCTACACTTCGATAGGGGAGAAGCTGTGAGGCAGCGCAGGAAAAGGTGTGAGGCTGTACAGGGAAAGGTGCGGAGGAGTATGGGGAAACCTTCGTCTATGTGCGTGGTCTTAAAATCTACGTGCATAGATATTAGGAGTGACGTGCATGGATGATAAATCTACGTACGTGGACGGAGGAAAGGCTCTACGAGGCGCGAACTATTTCCCGTGAAGGGGAGCGCTTGTCTTCGTATTGGATGGGAGGCAAAGTAGTATAGATACAAAGAATGCGGCTGCACCGAGCGATCGGTGCAGCCGCATACGTGTATGGGGAGTGTGCGGGACGACTTAGACGTCACGGCCAGGGCGCAGGGCCTCGGCGTCGTCTAGCGTGAGGATGGAGTTGACCAGCGTGGCAGCGAGGTTGCTACCGCCCTTACGGCCTTCGACGATGATCTTGGGGATGTCCTTGAAGACCTTTGCCATGTACTTCGACTCACGTACCTGCACGAAGCCGACGGGTGCGACGACCATACCCGTAGGCTGGGCCTTGCCACGACGGATGAGGTCGCAGAGCTCGATGATGGCGGTGGGGGCATTACCCACGGCGAAGAGCGCATTGGGATGCTCCTCGACGGCGAGACGGATCCCCGCCTGCGAGCGCGTGATACCCTTCAGGTCGGCAAGCTCCTTCGTGCGAGGATCATTGAGGTAGCACTTGACCTGCAGGCCAAGACGCTCCAGCATGCCCTTGCGGATACCCGAAGCCACCATGGTGACGTCGGTGATGATGGTGTCGAACTTCCCGTCGAGCATCGCCTGATAGATGCTGGATACCGCACCAGGATCGGAGTAGAGGATCTTCTCCATCTCGAAGTCCGCCGTGGTGTGGATCGAGTGGATGAGCGCCCACTTGTGGTCGAGGGGGATGTTGGGGTTCGCCAGCTCGCTATTGATCGTGCGGAAGCTCTCGATCATGATCGCCTGACCGATCTTCGCATCCTTGTCGAGCGTGCCTTCGTCATAGTAGCCACGAGGGGTGATGAAGTGCCCTTCGAAGTTGTAGCTCTGCGTATTGCCGATGATCACGACCGTGAACATGTCGAGCTCCTCGGGATCGAATTCTGCGAGCGTGGTGAGCTTGACGACCTGCTCCTCACGACCTGCCTGACGGACGTAGCCGATAGGCGTGTCGGGGCTGCGGTGCTGGGCGAAGATCTCCAGCAGGCGGTAGATCTGCCAGTAGCGACCTTGGCTCTTGGGGTTGTAGATGGCGGTGATGAAGTCACCTGCTGCGGCAGCCTCGATGCGCTTCTCGATACGAAGCCAAGGCGTCATCAGGTCGGAGAGCGAGATGATACACAGGTCATGGCCGATGGGACAGCCGAGCAGAGCGGCGGCCTTCTGGAAGGCGCTGATGCCAGGGAGTACCTCTACCTCGACTTGATCTGTGATGCCCTTCTCGCGCATCATCTCATAGATCAGGGGCGACATGCCGTAGATGCCTGCATCGCCCGAGGAGATGACGCAGACGGTCTTGCCCTCGAGGGCGTAGCGGAAGGCCTCTTCGGCGCGCTGACGCTCAGCCTTCATCCCGCTGTCGATACACAGGGCATCGGGGCGGACATAGTCCTTGATAAAGCGGAAGTAATACTTGTATCCGACGATCACATCAGAGGCCTGCACGGCTTGGAGTACGGCGGGGGTGATATCCTCGGGGCTACCAGGGCCAATGCCAGCGACGATGATCTTATTCTTTTTCATCTAAAATAGGGGTACTTGAATAGTGGAGAGGTAAGATACCTGCAGTTGAATAGTTTTGGAATTCTATCACAAAGATAGTCTATTTCAGCCTATAAGTATAGGAGGAATGGCGAGTATCATGCACTTCTTGGCTCAGTGCTCGGATGCGACGCATGCCGAGGTAGTACTCGATGAAGCTGCGGACGAGGAGGTAGTTGAGGAAGGCGAACCAGAGCATGGTGCCACTACCTATAGTGGCGATGCTCTCCGCAACGATGAAGTACGACATCGCGCCACCAGCTACCCCGATGCTCATGCTCTTGCTGTCTGTCGCACCGACTAAGATGCCGTCCCAGAGGAAGGCGAGGTAGGAGAATATCGGTACGGCTGCCATCAAGAAACTATCGCTGAGAGCGAGCTTAAGCACCTCTTGCTTGTCGGTGAGGAGCTCGAGGAGGGGGCGGGGGAAGAGGGCGTAGAGGATACTCGTGATGAGGGCGACGACGAAGCCCACCTGCAGTGTGATGCGGATGATCAGTCGTAGGTGTCCGAACTTACGCCCGCCAATAGCTTCGCCTACGAGGGCTTCGGCGGCATAGGCCAGCCCGTCCATGAAGTAGGAGAAGAGCGTGAAGAGCTGCATCAGTAGGCTGTTGGCAGCCAGCCTCGTCACGCCGATAGCACCCCCATAGCGGATGAAGGAGAGCATCACCGCCTGCAAGAGGAGCGTGCGGATGAGGAGGTACTTCCCGACATGGAAGTAGCGAACGAGCGTCTCGGGGTGCCAGAGGTACTCCCTGGTGAGGTGGCGGAGGATGCGTCCTTCGTAGCGCAGGCCGCCGAGCGCAAGGAGTAGGACGGCCGTGTACTGCGCAAGCACCGTGCCCAGTGCCAAGCCCCCGACACCCATCCCTGCGGGGAAGGCGAGGAGGTAGCTGAAGAGGATGTTCAGCAAGTTACAAGCGATGCTCACGCTCATGACGAGCTTCATCCGCTGTACGCCGATGAGCCAGCCATTATACACGTAGAGCAGGAGGGCGGCAGGTGCGCCGAGGAAGGAGTAATGGAGGTAGGTCTGTGCCTCGGGTAGGTGCATGTCGGCGCCTGCCTGTAGGAGTGCGGCAGCGGGAGCGACATAGAGCGGGCGCAGGAGGATGAGGAGCAGGCCAACGACGAGTGCGATGATCGAGCCCGAGGTGAGCTGACGCAGGAGGGCGCGTACGTCACAGGCGCCCCACGCCTGAGCGGTGAAGCCCGTCGTACCCATACGTAGTAGGCTCCAGATGCCGATGACGAACTGAGTGATAGCGGCGCCGATGGCTACTGCTGCGATGCTGTCAGCTGTGGCCATACGCCCCGCCATCGCCGTGTCGGCGAGCATGAGGAGCGGTACGGTGACGTTGGAGAGGATGTTGGGCAACGCGAGGCCCCAGATACGGCGCAGGATGTCGGAGGGCTTCACGTTAGGCGCTCTGTTCGGTATTTTGCTCGAAGACAATCAGAAGGATGTCACCGACTTCGAGCTCGAGCTTGCCCTTGGGGACCATGTAGTTCTCTTTGCGGCGTACGAGGATCACGAGCTCTTCCTCCTTGAGATCCAGCTCCATGAGCTTATTCCCCTCACGGAGCATCTTGCTCGTGACGGTGCGCTCGACCATCTTTGCCCCCGTATATTGGGGGATCTCGACGCCGAAGTGGCTGACCTTGACCTTGACCTCTTCGTCGAGACCGAGGAAGCGCGCCACGGCGGGTAGGGTGCTCCCTTGGATGAGTAGCGAGAGGAGTGTGATGACGTAGACGATGTTGAAGAGCGTCTCAGCGCCCTCTACCTGACTCATCATCGGGTAGGTGGCGAAGATGATCGGTACGGCGCCACGCAGGCCCACCCACGAGAGGAAGAAGCGCCCGCGCATGCTGATGCGTGGGAAGAAGATGAGGCTGAGTTGGACCGCCAGAGGTCGTGCTACGAAGATCATGAAGAGACCTGCCAGCACGGCAAAGCCTGTGATGGGGAGCAGGCTCTTAGCATCGACGAAGAGCCCGAGGATGATGAAGAGCGAGATCTGTAGGAGCCACGTCAGCCCATCGACGAAGGTCTCGATACTCTTCTTGTGTACGAGCTTCTTATTCCCCACGAGTACGCCCATGATATAGACGGCGAGGTAGCCATTGCCATGCAGGAGCGAGGTAGCGGAGAAGGTGAGGAAGACGAAGCACAGGAGTAGGATGGGGTAGAGTGCCCCGTTGCCGATGTTGGCCTTATTAATCAGGAGGGGAGTGATGTAGCCAGAGAGATACCCCATCAGACCACCGACGGAGAACTGCAGTACGAAGGTCACGAGGATGCTTGTCCACGAGCCGTCCGTGCCCCCTGTGATGAACTGGATCAGAGCGATGGTGAGCATGTAGGCCATCGGGTCATTACTACCACTCTCGAGCTCGAGGATGGGGCGCAGGCCTTCCTTGAGGTGCATATTCTTCGAGCGCAGCAGGGCGAAGACCGAGGCGGAGTCGGTACTCGACATCGTCGCTGCCAGCAGAAGGGCGATGGGGAAGGTGAAGTGTACGGGCGCCCAGCCCATAAGGTCCATACCGTAGAAGAAGCCCCCGAGACAGAGCGTCGTCAAGATGACGCCTACCGTAGAGAGCATGATCCCCGGGCCGAGGACGGTGCGCATCTCCTTGAGCTTCGTCTCGAAGCCCCCGAAGAAGAGGATGACCGTCAGGGCGATCATCCCGACGAACTGCGTCTTGTTCGTGTCGTTGTATTGGATCCCGAGGCCCGCACTGCCGAAGAGCATCCCTGTGATGAGGAAGAGGAGCAGGGCAGGCACCCCAAAGCGCGTGCCCACCTTACCGGCGATGATACCGGCGAGCATCAGGAAGGATCCTACAAGGATATAGGGTTCGAAGGCTACGGGAGCATGATCCATAGGTATATATAGTTGTGAGAGGACGGGAGTGAGTAGAGCTATGGGCCATCGGCCTAAACAAAGATACAGAAATCTCGGCAGTCTTCGGTCGCTTGACCCGCATAGAAGTTGGTGTATATCAGCCCTCGCCCGAGCCTTGGTAGCTGATAAAAGCCCCGATCTCCGCTCCTCTACTGCCGTCCTCATCGAGTATGAAGCAAGCAGAGCCCCCCGACGGCATCCGTAGGACGCTGTCGGGGGGGCTCTCTCGTCGGTAGCTTGCTCTGTGGACTGCTTGCTCGAGTGACCTTAGAGCGGTATCATGACCTTGGCGGGGAAGATGCGCTTGGGGTCACCGAAGCGTGCGATAGCCTCGGCCATCACCCCCTTGTTGGGACGTAGCACCTCCGAGAAGATGACCTGCCCATTGTGCTTGACGACGATGGGCTTGGTGAAGTCCACATGATCGACATATAGGGTCAGCGAGCCTTGGGCTGTACCACGCAGGAGCTTGGTCTGCACGTCGAAGCTATTGCCCTCATGCCGTACGTCGAGGTGCAGACGGGCATCGCTGCTGTGCTTGATCCCGCCGAAGCCGAGGTAATAGACCCCGTCGGAGAATCCGTCGTCGATATTGTAGTAGGTGTAGCTTAGGTGCTTGGGGTACACGCGTCGCTTGTGCTCCGAGAGCCATGGAGGTATCGTCAGATAGGGGATGGTGTGCCCGTGACCAGCGACGATATTCGCCTCGTGGACGAAGTCTTCTGTATTGGCCTTGGCAAGCTCACTGAGCTTATCGCGCCAGTCCATCGCATTGAGGATGCGGTCGTACTCATAGTCACGCTCCCCGACATCGAAGCGGAAGGCTACGTTGCGCAGGTTCTCTGCGAGCTCAAGGCTCTCGATAGCGGCAGCCAGAGGGCCGACCGCTGCGAAGTAGTCGGGCATGAAGAGTCCGAGGCGGAAGGAGCCGTAGCCCCCCTCCGATATGCCCGTGAGGTAGACTCGGTCGGGGTCTGCATCGCCTCGGAGCACGGCGAGCTGGTAGGCACGGCGGAAGGCGGTGCGCTGTGGAGCGTAGTGCCATCTGCCCTTGCGGTCGTCCGCCATGCGGGGGACGAAGTAGAGGGCGGGGCTATTGGCATAGCGGTCGGTGAAGGACATGAGGGTGTACCACTCCTGCTCGTTGATCTCCGAAGTCCATGGCCCAGGCTCCGCGGGGTAGCGCCCGCCACCATGGAGGTTGATGAAGAGCGGATAGCCACTGGCGGGCTTAGTTCCCTTAGCGAAGAGGCGGAGCTGCATCTCTTCACTTTGGGGGATCTTCCAGACGAGAGCGTTGGGGGAGTTCAGTGACCACGGTTGTGTAGCGAGGCGGTCGGCATTGGCCTTGCGCCAGAGCTCCCATAGCTGCTCCTGCATCGCTCCGTAGCCCTCGGCTGTGCTGTACTCCTTGTAGCAGGCCTCGGGGGCTTCTTGTGGGGTGGCGACATCGATCTGCTGGCGCAGGTAGTCTACGATAGCTGCGTCACTCGTCGTGGTGGTCGTCCCGCGCTGGGTGCCATCATTCGGCTCGCTCTTCGACTTCTCCCCGCTACACCCCCATAGTAGTCCGAGGGCTACGATGGGGAGTAGGAGGATGGAGAGCTTGGGGCGGAGGGGGGAGGTGTGTGCTGTGCGCATGGGCGGGGCGGTCGCTTAGTATTCCTCGAAGCGGCTGGCCTTGTCGGCAGACCACTGCCACTTCTCGAGGAAGCTCTCAGTCTTCCCCTTGGGTACGCGGATGACGCACTTACGCTGTCCGTCAGCTTCCCACACGACGGAGGCGAAGGGGCTCAGCGTCTGTCCGTTCTTGCCCTTCGGTAGGGCGGGAGCTTCACCGAGGAAGGTGATGCGCTCAAGCTGGACACATTCGGCGAAGGCATCTTCCTGGATCTCGGTCACAGCTGCGGGGATATCGATGCTCTTGAGGCTCTTGCAGAAGTAGAAGCAACGCGCGGGGATGACCTTGATCTTGCTGGGTAGCGTGATGGACTCCATCTTGTTGTTGTTCCAGAAGGCATTGGCGAGAATGACCTCTACCGACTCGGGGAGCGTGATCTTCTTGGCCCGCTCGTTGAAGAGAGCGCCACCGAAGATGCGTAGCTTGTCCCCAGGGAAGATGATCTCCTCGGCACGGGTGTAGCTGAACCATCCATCGGCTGTGCGGCGTAGCGTCGCGGGAGCGATGATTTTCTTCAGGCTCTTATTGTCCTTGAGCCCGTACTCATCATCGCTGACGCCGAAGGCTACACGGCTGATGTCCAGCTCCTCAAGCGCCTTCATTTGGTAGCGGATGAAGTCGCAGTCGGCTTGGTTGATAGCGCCCGAAGTGAGGAGTAGGATGCGCACCTTCGAGAGATCTTTCCCCTTGAGAGCTGCCTCCAGACCGCCAGCCTGTGGTACGGCGATGCGGATCTCGCCCTCGCGTAGAGCAGGGAGATTCTCTTTGGGATCGGTAGGAGTAGGTGTCACGGGCGTGCCTGGCTTCTTGGTGGCTCCCGTAGAGCCGTCGGTATGTGGGTCTTTCTTCCCGTCCGTCTTCTCCGTCTTGGGGGTGTCGGTGCTGCAGGCCGTGAATGTCGCATGGGTGAGGAGGGCTATTGCGAAGAGGGGAAGGAGCTTCTTGTAGTTCATGTCTGAGTCGTTGTATGGTGGTAGGTACGCCCTCCTCACAGTGCTCCCTCATCCCCTCGCTTAGCTTGGGGGTGTGGATACTGGCTGTGAGAAGGGCGCTTGCTGATAGAGGATACTGCTTATTCAGCCTCGACGAAGTACTTAGCTACGCGGCTTTTGGGCGACCAGTTGAGGGCCTTGAGGTAGGCGTCCTTTGTACCCTTGGGTACAGTGAACGTGGGCTCGATCGAGTAGTTGAAGTCCTCAAAGGCGTTCTCGTCAAGGTCGTTGGTGGTGAAGGTAGGAGCGGGGCAGAGGAAGGTGATCTCCTTGAGCTGTGCGCAGCCCGTGAAGACATTGTCCTTGATCTCCGTCAAGCTGGTGGGGATGGTGAGCTTCGTCAGACGACGGCAGCCCTTGAAGGCTTCGGTGGGGATGCTCTTGAGGCTGGTGGAGAGTGTGATGCTCTCGAAGTTGCTGTTGGCGAAGGCTGCTGCACCGATCTCCTCTACGGAGTTGGGCAGGGTGATGCTCTTGAGCTTCTCGTTGTACACGGCACCACCGAAGCTCTTGAGCTTATTGCCTGGGAAGATGATCTCTGTGGCTAAGGTATTGGAGAACCAGTCCTTCTGCGTCTTCTCGATATCTGCAGGGGCGGTGATTTTCTTGAGTGTGCTATTGCCGTAGAAGCCCTTATCCTCGTCTCCGAGGCGGAGGGTGGCAGCGCTCAGGTCGATCGCTTCGATCTTGAGGCTCTTGGTCACGTAGTCTAAGTCGGCTTGGTTCAGGACGCCAGAGCGGACGGTGAGCTTAGTGAGCTGCTCCAGATCTTGACCCTTCAGAGCCGCCTCCAAGCCCCCTGGCTGGGCGACAGCTACGCGGGCCTCGCCTGGGGCTGCTGGCTCTTCGGGTTGTACTACGGGTGTCGTGGGCTGAGTAGGCTTCTGCTCTTGTTGTGGGGTCTCCTTGTCGCAGGAGCTAATGAATATCCCTGCTGCTACGAAGCAGGTGAGGGCTGCTAATCTCTGAAATTTCATCACGTCAGTGGTTAGGATGGGTGAATTATGATGGGAGGTTGACAGGGGCTTTGCCCTGAAAAACGTCGCAAATATATGCCCTTTCGCATGATTAAATTCGGGCGGTAGGTAGCCTCGTATATTGTCGGTGTGATCTGGAAATTATCTGTATTATAGTATGTTGTGTGAGGGTCTGCGCTGAGCTGTGCTTCGCTGAGAGGTGAAATCACGGAGAAAAAATACATAATTGTAGGTAGGTTTGCAGCGCAAAATACCGACTTTATCGTCCACTCTCATGCTGCTCGGGACGTGCTTTGGAGTAGAGGTGTTTGCTTCGGACTCGTGGAGGGAGGATGTGTGGACCTATATTGGTCGGCGGGCTGACCTATATCGCTTCACTGCGCGACCTATAGGAGACTGTTGCGGCAGAGTCCTGTTCTCTATTTATTGTGCTAAGGCATCGCACGCCCAGCTCCCCGATGTACCTCTTCGAAGTGATACACAAGCCCTTCGCCTTATCGCGCGTATTCCCCTTATCCGGCGGAGGGAAAAGCATCGTTCTCGTGAAGAAAAAAGCGCCTTCACGTAGTGGTTTTTTTCTATCTACGCACGTAGTCTTAAAGACCAGGCACGTAAATCCCAATATCCATGTACGTAGATATTAGAGCCACGTACGTAGCCCAAACTTATCTGCCACGCGTCCACAACTTTTCTCCCTACGCGGAGCAACAACCTCATATAGGTCACTTCACAAAGCTATATAGGAATCAGTCCAAAGCTATATAGCTTTCTTCGTCATCCTATATAGCTCGACCCACGCACCCATATAGGTTAGCCCACAGATCAATATAGGTTCATTTATCTACCTCGGGTGAGGCTTGCGAAGTCCCTTCGGTAAGACGGCGGGCAGCGCGCTGTAGGAGTGGGGTATCCGACGTCAGGGGAGCTTCTCTTGAAGAGGAGGTCTGTGGGTGAGTGCCTATATAATAATGTACGCGCGCGGGGCTGTGAGGAACGCCGAAGATGGGGAGTTATGCATACCCTCTTCGCTTGTTGTGGGGATGTTGTGGGGCGCTGCCTCCCTTATTATAGGTAGAGTATGGCAAAGAATGTGTACTTTTGTACCCAAATAATTTAACTAAACAAATCATCAAATCACGTGTTATGCCGAACATTATCACGATAAAGAAGGGCCTCACGCTGAATCTGAAGGGAAAGGCCGCTGAGACGCAACTCGCAGCAGCCCAGCGCACGGAGAGCTATGCCGTCGTCCCCGATGATTACATCGGCTTCGTCCCTAAAGTGATCGTTCACCCAGGCGACAAGGTGCTGGCAGGCGATGCTCTGCTGCGCCACAAGGGTGCGCCTGAGCTGTGCTTGACCTCGCCTGTCAGTGGCGAAGTCATCGCTGTCAATCGCGGTGCCAAGCGCAAGGTCCTGAGCGTCGAAGTACGCCCCGATGCGACGACGGAGTACAAGTCCTTTGCCACGGCTGGGGTCGAAAAGATGCAGCGCTCTGAGGTACTTGCTCTCCTCCTGGAGAGTGGTATGTTCAGCTTCTTCAAGCAGCGTCCCTACGACCGCCTGGCTAATCCTCTGACTGAGCCCCGTGACATCTTCGTCACGGCGAACTTCACCGCTCCCCTTGCTCCCCGCTTCAGCTATCTGGCTCAGGGTCGCGAGGACGAGCTGCAGCTGGCTCTCACCGCTCTCACCAAGCTTACCACGGGTAAGGTCTACCTCGGTGTCGCTCCTGGCGAACTGACGGGTGTGACGGGTGTCGAGCGCGTCGAAGTCCGCGGGCCACACCCCGCAGGTCTGGTCGGTACGCTGATCAACCACACGGCGCCTATCAACAAGGAAGAGACCGTCTGGACGCTCAAGGCCAGCGACCTTCTTGTGATCGGCCGCTTCCTCAAGACCGGTAAGGTCGACTTCTCCCGCACCATCGCTCTCACAGGCTCCGAAGCCAAGGAGACGGGCTATCTGACCGTCCTGCCTGGTGCCCGCTTCACCGAAGCCCTCGCAGGCCGTCTCGGTAAGAAGGGTGAGCATGAGCGCATCATCGAGGGGGATGTCTTCTCCGGTATCAAGGTCGATGAAGAGCACGACCGCATGAGCTACTCTATTGACCAGATCACGATCATCCC
Source organism: Porphyromonas sp. oral taxon 279 str. F0450 (assembly GCF_000292995.1). Lineage (NCBI taxonomy): Bacteria > Pseudomonadati > Bacteroidota > Bacteroidia > Bacteroidales > Porphyromonadaceae > Porphyromonas > Porphyromonas sp. oral taxon 279. Next base: position 48,135 of record NZ_ALKJ01000048.1, read on the forward strand.
CGAGGGGGACGACGTGCACGAGGTCTTTGGCTGGGCTATGCCTCGTCTCAACCAGTACAGCCACAGCCGCTCTTACTTCTCTTGGCTCATGCCTAAGAAGGAATATGTGCTCGATGCCCGTGTCAAGGGTGGTCGCCGCGCTATGATCATGAGTGGCGAGTACGACCGTGTCTTCCCTATGGATATCTATCCTGAGTTCCTCCTGAAGAGCATCATCGCCTTCAACATCAACGATATGGAGGCTCGCGGTATCTATGAGGTAGCTCCCGAAGACTTCTCTGTCTGCGAATTCGTCGACACGTCCAAGATACCTCTCCAGCAGATCGTACGTCAGGGTCTGGATGAGCTGTACAAGGAAATGAACTAATAGAAGGTTTCACTCATTAAAAGGACAACGACCTTGAACGCATTAAGAAAACAAATCGATAAGATTAAGCCCGCCTTCTCGAAGGGGGGGCGCTTCTCGGCCCTGGAGTCAGTCTTCGACGGCTTTGAGACGTTCCTCTTCGTCCCCAATACGACCTCGAAGCGTCGTGGCGCTCACGTCCACGATGCCATCGATAGCAAGCGCACGATGAGCGTAGTCATCTTCGCTCTCCTGCCTGCGCTGCTCTTCGGGATGTACAACGTCGGGCTGCAGCATAATATCGCTGTAGGTGTAGAGGCTTCCTTCTGGAGCACCTTCTTCTATGGCTTCCTCTCCGTGCTGCCTCAGATCATCGTCTCCTACGCTGTAGGTCTGGGTATTGAATTCATCATCGCCCAGATGAAGCATGAGGAGATCCAGGAAGGGTTCCTCGTCACGGGGATTCTCATCCCGATGATTATCCCTGTGGAGACCCCACTGTGGATGATCGCTGTAGCTACTGCCTTCGCTGTAGTCTTCGCTAAGGAAGTCTTCGGTGGTACGGGCTACAACGTCTTCAACGTAGCGCTGATCACGCGTGCCTTCCTCTTCTTCTCTTACCCCGCCGCTATGTCTGGTGACAGCGTGTGGGTACGCCTCGGCTCGACCTTCGGGCTCGGTGGTGCTGAGAAGGCTGTCGATGGCTTCTCTGGTGCTACGCCCCTCGGGCAGATCGCTGCTGCTAAGGGTATGCTCCCCGACATCCACAATACACTCGGTGGTCCTCTCACCGACTGGGATGCCTTCCTCGGCTTCCTCCCAGGCTCGGTAGGTGAAGTCTCCACGCTCGCTATCCTCATCGGGGCTTGCATCCTCATCTATACGGGTATCGCCAGCTACAAGATCATGGTATCTGGTGTCGTCGGTGTCTTCGCTATGGCTGCTGTCTTCAACGCCATCGGTGCTACGCCTGCTATGCAGGTATCTGCACTTCACCACCTCATCTATGGTGGCTTCGCCTTCGGTATCGTCTTTATGGCTACGGACCCCGTGACCGCTGCACGCACCGAAGCTGGGAAGTGGGCCTATGGTTTCCTCATCGGGGTAATGGTCGTCTTCATCCGTGTGCTCAATGCTGGGTACGCTGAAGGTATGATGCTCGCTATCCTCCTGATGAACACCTTCGCACCTCTCATCGACTACATCGTGGTAGAGCGCAATACGCAGAAGCGTCTCAAGCGTCTCTCCGCTAAGGCTCAGAACTAATCCAACACCGCTACAACGATGAATAGAGATAAGAATTCTTATGTACTGATCTATGCTGCGGTGATGGTCATCCTCGCTGCAGTCCTCCTGGCAGGTGCAGCGATCGTCCTGCGTCCCGCACAGCAGGAGAATGCGAACATCGACAAGATGCAGCAGATCCTCCGCGCACTTGGTCAGAGCCCTGATAAGTCCGCCGTCATCTCCACCTACAAGGACCTCATCAAGAAGGAACTCCTCGTCAACGAAGAGGGCCAGGTCGTCAAGACCTTCGAAGGGGAAGAAGTCGGTAAGAGCGACGCTTTCAATGCCAATACCGAGCTCTCCTATAAGCTCATCGCTAAGGGAGAGAAGCAAGACCTCCCCGTCTACGTCGCTGAGGTCAACGGGAAGACCCTCTACGTCCTCCCCCTCAATGGTGCAGGTCTGTGGAACAAGATCTGGGGCTACATCGCTATCGATGCTGCTGACCACTCTACGGTCGATGGGGCTGACTTCGGCAACGCTGGGGAAACCCCAGGTCTCGGTGCTGAAATCTCCACGCCACACTTCTCTGCCCAGTTCAAGGGTAAGCACATCTTCCGTGAAGGCGCCTTCACCGGTATCGCTGTCGTCAAGAATGGCCAGAAGGTCGAGGATAAGGACTACGTCGATGGTATCTCGGGCGGTACGCTCACCAGCAATGGTGTGAACGATATGCTCGCTGCCTCGCTCAAGCCCTTCCAAAAATTTCTTGAAACCTATAACGCTCAGTAGCCATGTCTCTCTGGAATAAAAAGAATAAAGAAACGCTCCTCGGGCCACTCAGCAAGAACAACCCCATCATGGTGCAGATGCTCGGTATCTGCTCCGCGCTGGCTGTAACCTCTAAGCTCGAGCCCGCTATCGTCATGGCACTCTCTGTGACGGTCGTCGTCGCCTTCTCCAACGTCGTCATCTCGCTCCTGCGTAAGACGATCCCTAACCGTATCCGCATCATCGTGCAGCTCGTCGTGGCAGCTACCCTGGTGACCATCGTCAGCGAAGTCCTCAAGGCTTATGCTTACGACGTCAGCAAGCAGCTCTCCGTCTTCGTCGGGCTGATCATCACGAACTGTATCCTCATGGGTCGCCTCGAAGCCTTCGCTCTGGGTAACGGTCCTTGGGAATCCTTCCTCGATGGTATCGGGAACGGTCTTGGCTATGGAGCTGTCCTCGTCGCTGTAGGCTTCTTCCGTGAGCTCCTCGGCTCTGGTACGCTCCTCGGCTTCCAGATCATCCCTCAGAGCTTCTACGCTACCGATGGTATCCACGGCTATGTCAACAACGGTCTGATGATCCTGCCTCCTATGGCACTTATCTCCGTGGCTGTGCTCATCTGGATCCACCGCTCGTACAACAAGGAGCTTCAGGAAAACTAACCTTTACCCACGCAAATAAGAACTAACAAAGAATGGATTCATTAGCCTTATTCTTTAGGTCGATCTTCATCGATAACATGATCTTCGCCTACTACCTGGGGATGTGCTCCTTCCTGGCAGTATCGAAGAACGTAAAGACCTCCTTTGGCCTGGGTATCGCTGTCACGTTTATCCTGACCTGCACGCTGCCTATCAACTACCTCCTCGAGACCAAGGTCTTCAAGCAGGGGGCGCTTGATTGGCTCCTCGGTGCGCAGGCTGCCGATGTAGATCTCTCCTTCCTCTCCTTCATCATCTTCATCGCCGTCATCGCCGCTTTTACGCAGCTTGTGGAGATGCTCGTCGAGCGCCTCAGCCCCTCGCTCTACGCTTCGCTCGGGATCTTCCTCCCGCTGATCGCTGTGAACTGTGCTATCCTCGGTGGATCACTCTTCATGCAGCAGCGTGAATTCCCCACCATCGGTGAAGCTACCATCTACGGCTTCGGCTCCGGTATCGGCTGGATGCTCGCTATCGTCGGGATGGCTGCTATCCGTGAGAAGCTCCAGTACTCTGATGTGCCCAAGCCCCTGCGTGGCCTCGGGATCACCTTCATCGTCACGGCGCTCATGGGGATTGCCTTCCTCAGCTTCTCTGGTGTCAAGATGTAACGAAAGCGAAGACTCAACGAAATGAATACAACCATTATACTCGTCAGTGTGGGCATCTTCCTCGTGGTCACACTGCTCCTGGTGATCGTCCTGCTTGTCGCTAAGAGCAAGCTCGTCCCATCAGGCAACGTCAAGCTCACCATCAATGGGGAGAAGGAAGCAGAAGTGCCCATCGGCGGTACGCTGCTGAGCACTCTGCAGGGTGAGAATATCTACCTCTCCTCCGCTTGCGGTGGTAGCGGTTCGTGCGGTCAGTGCCGCTGCCGTGTCGTCGAAGGTGGTGGAGAAATCCTGCCTACTGAGACGGGCTTCTTCTCTCGCAAGGAGCAGAAGGAACACTGGCGTCTGGCTTGCCAGACCAAGGTCAAGGAAGACATGCAGGTCATCGTACCTGAGTCGGTCTTCGGCGTCAAGGAATGGGAGTGCGAAGTCGTCTCGAACCGCAACGTCTCGACCTTCATCAAGGAATTCGTCGTGAAGCTCCCCGAGGGTGAAGTGATGAACTTCCAGAGCGGTAGCTACGCACAGATCACCATCCCTCCCTATGATATCAAGTATGCCGACTACGACATCGATGAGAAGTTCCGTGGCGACTGGGATCACTTCGATATGTGGAGCCTGACCTGTAAGAATGATACGGAGACCATCCGTGCTTACTCGATGGCTAACTACCCTGCCGAAGGGAACATCATCACGCTCAACGTCCGTATCGCTACGCCTCCTATGGACCGCGCTACGCACAAGTGGCTCCCCGTCTCTCCTGGTATCTCCTCGTCCTACATCTTCTCGCTGAAGCCTGGGGACAAGGTCCGCATGAGCGGTCCTTATGGGGACTTCCACATCCAGGACACGGATGCTGAGATGCTCTACATCGGTGGTGGTGCTGGTATGGCTCCTCTGCGTGCTCAGATCCTCCACCTCTTCCGCACGCTCCACACGGGCCGTAAGGTCTCTTACTGGTACGGTGCACGAAGCAAGAAGGAGATCTTCTATGAAGAGGACTTCCGCGAGATCGAGAAGCAGTTCCCCAACTTCAGCTTCCACATCGCGCTCTCTGACCCCCAGCCCGAAGACAACTGGACCGGCTACGTCGGCTTCATCCATCAGGTCATCTACGACAACTATCTGAAGGATCACGATGCGCCCGAAGATATCGAGTACTACATGTGCGGCCCTGGTCCTATGGCCAACGCCGTGAAGAAGATGCTCGAGGATCTCGGCGTAGAGCGTAGCCAGCTCTTCTTCGACGACTTCGGCGGATAGTACACCACTCGCCTTGCCTCCTTCGGGTGGCTGGCGAAGTCCAATACAAAGCCTCCCCACCGTTAGCTCCGTGCTGACGGTGGGGAGGCTCTTTTTGTGGGCAGCCCGAGGAGGCCTGAGCGTAAGGGCGAAGGCGCCGAGCTTTGATGTCTTGCCATCCAATCAATAAACCGTACCTTCGTAGCTGAATTTAATAGTAAAGCTTATAAGTATGATCGCAACACTGATTACAGGAGCCCTGGCCGGATGGCTGGGCGGGACTATCTATCGAGGTAGTGGCCTTGGCCTTCTCGGGAATATCGTCGTCGGTATTCTGGGGAGTGGCGTGGGCTCTTGGCTTTTGGAGAAGGTCTTCAACATCTCCTTGGGCGAAGGCTGGATCGGCTCTATCCTGACGGGAGCCATCGGCGCTATCGTCATCCTATTCGTAATGAATCTGCTATTCAAGCGGAAGAAATAGGGAAGCCGTAGCTTCAAGAATCTAGCTGACAGTAGGGCGGAGAGCATGCTTCCACCCTGCTGTCAGCTTTTTTAGGCACCACACCACGGCTTTGCAAATGAAGCAGCCCCCGAGTAAGCATATCGCTTACTCGGGGGCTTCTTGCTTTATTTGAGTGCCTCACAGGGAGGCGGGGGAGGTGTTACTTGATCTCGCAGGCACCACCAGCGCAGGAGGCTGCACCAAGCTCATCGGCATTGGTGAACTGCTTGCCAGAGAAGTCGACGCTCTTCCAGTCAACGGGCTTGTACGTCTTCTTCAGGACCTCGAAGAGGTGGAGGTTATTGACGCTCTTCAGCACGTTCACCGCCTTGTAGATGTCACCACGGTAGTAGTTGTGGGCGAACTTCTCGATACGGCGGACGATATCGCGCTTAGCAGCGAGGTTCTCGACCTTGTCCTGCAGGCGTGCTGAGAGGATGCCACGCACGTGCTCACGGTCCAGGCAGGGGGCTTCGCCCTCGACGCTGTGACGCTGGATGTAGTCATCGATAGCGTAGTCCGAGACGAAGAGCTGCTCGCCACGGCCCTGAGCCGATTCGCAAGCCTTCCACAGGTCGCCGAAGACCTCGATCGTGTCTACGACGAGACCCGAAGCGAACATACTACCGACGCCGTATTCGCGGAGGATCTCCTCAGCCGTCGAGACCTTGCACATAGGAGCCTGAGGCAGGTCCATATCGCCATAGGTCGAGAGGAAGGTCACACCAGCGATGTAGTCTTGGTTCTCCCAGACCCAGTCGCCGACGGCATCCCACTGGTCGTTGGGCACGTCGACGGTGTTCGATACATTATTCTTGATGGGAGACTCCATGTCGCTCATGCCGGGGATGACCCAGCTCTGCTGCACGAGCTTGACGTACTCGAGGAGCTTGACGCCACTGAGTTCGCTGCGCAGAAGAGTGTCTTCGCTTTCTTCGATGGGGAAGAAGATCTTCTTGTCCGTAGCGGGCTTGAAGATGTTAGGCTGTACAGCCTTGGGGTTAGCCTCTTCGTAAGCCTTGAGGTTGGGCTCCTCGATGTTGGCCTCGACGCTACGCAGGTAGCGCTTAGCGTAAGCACCGTGGATACCCGAGGTCATACCGAGCAGGAGGCTCACCGTACCATCAGGCTTGACGCAGGTAGTACGGCTGGCGGGGTTGATGCCGAGGATGCGAGCACACTGAGAGTTCTGCTGGCGCACCTGCATAGCCCCGACGGCGAGGATATCCTTGTTCGTGAGGATCTGAGGGTTGTTCATGATCCCGCCGATAGATACACCGATGAGGGGGTCTGACTGGATGATATTCGTCGTAGCCTGTCCGAGGTAGGGGAAGTCCATGTAGGTAGCCTGCACGGTAGCGAGCGTAGACGCGCAGCGGCAGATCTTGTAGAACTCCTCTTCGCTCGTACATTCCATCCCATTGATGGAGGCAAGGTTACATACCTGCCAGCCCGTATCGCCATTCTTGTCCGTGGGGAAGAAGCCGATTTCGCAGCAAGGGTTACAGCCGACGCCGAACTTATCTCTCCAGTAGAGACCGGGGTCACCGCTTGTGCGCATCGCCTGGAAGAGCGACTCATAGAGTGAGCGATCGACTTCGCCACGGTTGAGAGCGGCCGACATGTTGAAGCGAGCACGCTGAGGATTGGTAGTGAACCAGTCGCCGTGCTTACAGTTCACCATCTCGGTGTCTTCCGGAGAGAAGAGGATCATCAGCGCCGAGCGACGGACACCACCCGAGAGGACGGAGTCTGCCAGGTGAGCGATGATGTCGGTGCACTGCAGGGCAGAGAGGCGCTTCTGACCAGCTGCGACGGCAGCATTCATCAGGGCACGGATCTTATCGAGAGCCATACGCAGACCGTCGGGCCCAGGAGCGATGAAGCGCTTCGCGATCTTAGCACCCTTGGGGCGGATCTCAGAGTAGTCGAAGACGGGCTTCTTGACCCCTGGGATGAAGTAGTATTCGAGGAGGCGGTGGATGGAGTCAGCCCAGCCCTCGATGCTGTCACCGATGACATAGGCTTCGCTTTCCTGAGACAGCTCACTGGTGGGGAGGAGTGCGGGGAGCTTGTCTACGTGAGCCTGCTCTACGGAGAGGCCGCAGCCGCAGCCACTGAGCAGGAGCCACTCGATCTCGCGGAAGACCTCAAGGCGGTCACAGTGCGAGTAGCTACAGTTATAAGATTTCGCTGAGGACTTCAGGACGGGCTCACCGCCGAACTGGAGGTTGCGCTGGGACCCAACGAACTTCTTCAGCTTGTAGTAGTCGATGGCCTCATTGAACTGAGTCATGAACCACTCGTCTTGCAGCGCCTGGGGGGCGATGCGCTCCAGGTGTGTCAGGTGCATCTGGCGGATACGTTCGACGCTCTCGTCCCAGGTCTCTTTACGACCCAAGTCTTCGCGGAACAAGGAATACTTACTTTGGTAAACGTATTCAGATAAAGCGCGTTTGCTCTCTGTCATGATGGTTATTGAAAATGTAATATTTACGAGTGGACTCCCGAAGCAATCCAATCAAAGTTTGTGCAAAGCTACAAAAACAAAACCGCACTTTCCCTCCAAAGTTCACCCCCAAATCGCACTGCTTTATCCCTCAGCGAGATACATTTTTTTTGCCCCTTTGCCCCCTCTTTTTCCCCTCTTGACTACCCCCGAGAAGGGACGAAATTGCCCCTTTCCTTCCCCCGAAATCTCACCCTCACCTGCTACAATGCATCCCTTTCCCGCCTCCCTCGACTATACATTATATATAGGGGTTGTTGCTCCACGTAGGGATAAAAGTTGCGGACGAGTGGCAGATAAGTTTGGACTACGTACGTGGATCTAACATCTACGTACGTGGATATTGGGATTTACGCGCCTGGTCTTTAAGACCACGTACATAGACAGAGGAAAACTACTACATGATGGCGCTTTTTTCTTCACGAGAACGATGCTTTTCCCTCCGCTGGATAAGAGGAATACGCGCGATAAGGCGAAGGGCTTGCGTATCACTTCGGAGGGGCATATTGGGGAGTGGGGTGTGCGAACCTATATAGGTCGCTACTCCGACCAATATAGGTCGATACGACGACCAGTATAGCTCCGCGTCGTGACCTATATAGGTTCACCCGCTGACCAATATAGGTCGGTAGCAGCCCCTCTCGAGAAGGGGGTGTTAGAAGCCTATGGTCATGCTGCCGATTATTCTCATCTTTACGCTACCAAATCACGGTGAGGACTTCCGTCCCTATAAACTAAATAGTGAATAGACAATGATGAATAGCATACTATATAGAGTGCGACTTGTGGGGCTCTTCCTGCTTGCGGTGGGTGGGAGCTACGGCACGTCGCAGGCACAAGAGGATTATCGCATGTTCGAGGCTAAGACGCCTCAGTTAGACTCTGCCTATGCCAAGGGCGTGTCGGGGCATATAGCGGGAGAACTACGTCCGGGACTACTTGTGATGGCTGGTGGGTGTAACTTCCCCGACCGCCCAGCACGAAAGGGTGGAGCAAAGCGCTACTATTCAGAGATCTATATCGGCGAATATCTTGGCGCAGTGCATCATGCTTGTGAGACAAAGTCTTCGGAAGTAAATATATGGTGGTGGCTCATAGGGCATTTGCCCCAACCGACGGCCTATGCGGCCTTCCAGCAGTATGATGATCAGCTCATCGTCGCAGGTGGGCAGTCTGCTGAGGGAGACCTACGTGATGCCTATATCATTCAGCTGGGCAATCGCCATGGTATGACGATCACTCCGCTCCCCAGCTTGCCAGAGCCTCGTAGTGGGATGGCTTCAGCTCTCATAGAGAATGTGCTCTACCTCATCGGGGGCCGTGTGAATGGTAAGCTCTCCAATACCGTCCTGTCTCTTGACCTCAGCCGTCCGCAAAAGGAGTGGCGTGAGGAGACGCCTTATCCGCATAGCCCTTTCCTCAAGCTCGTAGCTATGACGAATCAGGATGAAAGCGACACTTCTTCCGGCGTCCCGTACTTAAGTGTTATGGGATCATTCACAGGTGTAGATGAGCCCGATCAACGAGTCCAGGCCGATGTCACCTATATGACTTATACACCTCAGCCGAAGCAGTGGCAGACTTACAAGATCGCACCCGATGACCCCATCGCTGCCCATGGCTTTGGGGGTGGCTATGCTTCGGGGGGCGAGGCCAGCTTCTCCGGTGGGGTGCGGGCTGATCTCTTTGTGACGGCACTCCAGCGAGAGAAGGATCTGAAGGATGCGAAAGCTAAGGGCAATCGTCGGCTGGTGAAGAAGCTACAGGCAGAGCAGCGTGCTTATCTCAGCCATGACCCTGCATGGTATGGTTTCTGTAGCGATTGGTACTCCTTCGATAAGTCGAGAGGGAGGGGGGAAGCGAAAAGCGGATTTCGCTTCGATGGCCGAGCAGATGCGGTCTATCTGGACAGGTCTTCTTCTATGATGGATGGTATGCTCATCGGAGGGGAGACGATGCCTGGTGTGCGTACTCCCAGTATCGTCATCTTTACGACAGCCTGCAATCCACGGAAATTTTATGTGACGACCGACCCGAATTACCAGCAGGGTGACTCGGGCTCTCCCAAATAATTAACGATCGCCTGTAAGAGAAAGTCGAGAGACGATAAATACACGTCCCCACCCGCAGCTGAGGCTGCGGGTGGGGACGTGTATTTATCGGTGAGGCCTATTCTTCGTATCTTTGCACGCCCTGAAGGGGCACGAGAATGACGTGCTCACAGGGACTTCCATAGAGTTTATTTCGCTGATGGTCCGTGGTATATGCACGCGACAGGATTAACCCTCATAAAAATTCGAACAGATGATATTTGAAACGCTATTTTTCATCACGCTGGTGGTCATCATCTGCCTGCTGACCATGCTGGCGAATAAGATCAAGATCGCTTACCCTATCTTGCTCGTTTTGGCCGGCTTGGCGTTGAGCTTGGTGCCTGGAATGCCACAAATAAAGGTGGAGCCCGAATGGATCTTTATTATCTTCCTTCCACCCTTACTCTTCGAAGCGGCCTATGGCGCTTCGTGGAAGGAGCTATGGAAGTGGCGACGCATTATCTTGAGCTTTGCATTCCTTGTCGTCTTCATCACGGCTTGTGTGGTGGCCCTTGTGGCGAACGCTATCTTGCCCGGCTTTTCTATTGCTTTAGGCTTCTTGCTCGGGGGGGTCGTCTCGCCTCCTGATGCTGTAAGCGCTCAGGCGATCATGCGCTTTGTGAAGGTGCCGAAGCGCTTTTCCTCCATATTGGAGGGGGAGAGCCTCTTCAATGATGCCAGCTCCTTGATCATCATGCGCGTGGCCCTCGTTGCCGTTGGTACGGGGCAGTTTGTCTGGTATCAAGCAGCTGGTAGCTTTGTGTGGATGCTCGTAGGGGGACTATTGGTCGGGCTCCTGGTAGCCTGGGTGATGATCAAGCTACATCACTACCTGCCTACCGATGAGAAGATCGATGTGGTCTTCACTCTGATATCTCCCTATATCATGTATCTCGCTGCCGAAGAGGTCGGGGCATCAGGAGTAATAGCCGTTGTATCTGGAGGCTTGTACTTGAGCAGCCGGAATATCCTCTTCATGGATAGTAGTTCTCGCTTGAGTGGATGGAACTTCTGGCATAACTTTGTCTTCCTGCTGAATGGTCTTGTCTTCCTACTTATCGGCCTGGACCTACCCGAGGTGGTCGCTGGTATGCGTGAAGGGGGGATGAACTTGTCCACGGCGACGTGGTATGGTCTCTTGATCTCGGCGGTGCTGATCTTCATCCGTATGGTATGCAGCTATGGTGCGGTCATGACCACGCTCTTTATGCGGAGGTTCATCAAGGTGGCTGACCCGAACTACTATGGCCTGCACGTTCCCTTCGTCTTGGGCTGGTCGGGCATGCGCGGTGTCGTGTCCTTGGCCGCCGCTCTCTCCATCCCGATGATGACTGAGGCGGGGGTGCCTTTCCCAGAGCGCTCGATGATCATCTATATCACCTTCGTAGTGATCCTGGTGACCCTGCTTCTACAAGGGCTCACCCTGCCTATCTTGATCGAGCGGATGAAGCTCCCTGCCTTCAATGATTACCTCCCCGAGCAAGAGACCGAGTCAATCATACGCAAAGGCCTTGCCGATGTCAGCTTACGCTATCTCCGAGAGAACGAGATGTGTGAGCTCATCAGCGATAGCCAGCACTTGCAGTCGATGGTCTCCCACTGGATGACGCAGCTGGAGGAGGAGGGGCAGACCCCGCTCTATGACGCGTCGAATGAGCTTTATTCGAATATCTTGGATCAGCAGCGCCTGTACCTCTATCACTTGAATAAGGAGCATGCTAATATCAAAGAGGATATCGTGAATCGCTTTATTCAAAGGATCGACCTGGAGCAGGAGCGCCTGAAGTACGAATAAGCTCTGAAAGCAATCGTCCCCACCCGCAGCCGAGGCTGCGGGTGGGGACGTATCGTTTCTTAGGGCTGACGCATCCATGTACAAGCCGTTTTTCTCCGAGGAGGTGGCGTGACGCAATTGGAGGCGAGAGTGAAAGTAATAGTAGTTCGCACTCAAACTAGTAGTTGTTTCGAGTGCGAGCGAGTAGTGGTTTGCATACGGACGAGTAGTGGTTTGCCCCCTCCACCAATAGTCGCCCGTATGCAGAGCAGTAGTCGTTTGCGAATCGACCTATCGTGTATCACTCACTGGGGGCTATAACTATGGAGCCACATCTCGTAAGGGGGCGATTATTCTTAGTAGCTTTGCATATCATCAAATCCTATAAACAACAAGTCTCATGAAAATCGAAATCGGAGAGTCCCTAGCCGTGAGCTACCTCAAGCACGTGAAGAGATGCGTGATCTATCAGACGAACTGGAAAGCCTCAAGTCTCTGGACGATCTCTAAAGAGGAGAAGAAGGAGCTTGAAGTTATCTTTGAAGCAGTAAGAAAGAGTGAAGAATTTAGAGATATATCGAAAAAGTCGGAGTTTAATCAGTTTTTAAGGCAGGCTGAAATAGATGCCTTAGGGATAGATCAAGCTGGTAAGGTGTATGCTATAGATATAGCTTTCCATGAGAAGGGACTTAGGTATGGTTCAACAGATGAAGAGGCTGCAGCCCGAGTGACGAAGAAGCTTGTTCGTTCTTATTTAGCAATGCGCGGCTATTTCCCAGGGAGAGAGTATGAAATCATCTTTGCGTCACCTAAAGTGGGTCCTACAAGGGATATAGTTATTGATAAGGCTGTCGAGAGCCTGTGCCGCATACTCGGAGATGTCAACAGGGAAAAGTTTAAGTATATCACCAACGATGCCTTCAGAGATGATATTCTTAGGGAGACACTCAGGGTTACTAAAGATGATGCAGATACGAATGAATTATTTTTGCGATCGTATAAGCTGCTTAGATTATATTGCCCTGAGTTGAAGGCTATGTTTGAATCGAAAGAATAGAAAGTAGCTTCTGCTCCCAGCTCGAAGAGTAAGGTAGAATAATAGATCGTCCCCACCCGTAGCTGAGGCTGCGGGTGGGGACGATGCTTTTATAGCGGCTTATGGGGGAGCGTCTTAGCCCAAGCTGTAGGTGTGGACGCTCACGCCTTGAGCCGAAGGGAGGTAGTTGATACCCCACCAGCACATCTGTAGGAGGATGAACGAGATGAAGAGCCCCCAGAGCGCTGCACGGCGGTAGCGGTCCGAACGGATGCGCACGTGGATATAAGCCAGATAGGCGAACCATGTGGCAGCAGCCCAAGTCTCCTTGGGGTCCCACGCCCAGTAGTGCCCCCAAGCTTCCTTTGCCCAGAGCGCCCCGAAGAGAATACCGACAGTCATGAACGCCCAGCCGACCTGCACGAGGTTGTCGCAGATATCCATCTCATGCTCATTGATGGGCGACTTCTTGAACCACAGTAGGTAGGCCGACATCAGTGCAGCGGCACCCAGCACGGCGTAGGCGAACATATAGACGATGACATGCGGAGCGAACCAAGGGCTTTGCAGCGCTGGCATGAGCGTCTTGTTGTGGATGTCGGGGTTGACGATATTGACCGTGGTGAAGACGCCTGCCAGGACGGTGCTGAAAGCGAGGATCCAAGGGTAGCGCCAGCGTGAATAGACGATCAGCCCCGCCGTGGGGAGGAAGAAGGCGTACCACAGGCGGGTCTCACCCATCGTGCGAAGGGGCGGACGCTCCAGCGACATCCACAGTCCGAGGATGAAGGCGAAGTAAACGAGCAGCCCTGCAGCGGTGAGAAGATAGGTCGGTAGCGGACGCTTTTTCCAAGCCGTCCAAGCACCACCCGCCCACAGAAGGAGAGCAGGGATAGCGAAGAATATGAAGGAATCCCAAGTCATAAGGATAGAGTTGATAGGGTTGGGGTGAAGAAGCAGAAGGGGTAGGGTAGCTTGTCCGTGAGCCATTGGAGCGGTGTGTGCTTGGGGAGCAGGACTTTCCCTACACTCAGATCGCCTTGCTTAGCGGCGGCGCTTCTGTGCTGTGATGAAGGTGAGGATAGCGCCAGCCAAGAGTAGGTAGATACCCACATAGACGGCGGGGAGCCAAGGGTCCTTGACGAGCTCGAAGGTGCTGGTCTCGCTCCAGCGACCCATCGCTTCATCATAGCTGAGCTGATAGATCTTCCATCCGTCGACCGTCACGGGCTTGTTGACCTCGACGGTGGCGACGATGTTCTTCTGCGTCTGCGTATAGATATGGATACGTGAGGCGTAGCGCTCGGGTTCGCGGCGTGCCATCACGAGGCTCAGGTCCTTCGTGAGCTTCAGCTCTTGGAAGGGGAAGAGGTAGCTACCGCAGGTGACCCATCCGATGATGGGCTTGCCCACTTCCTTGCCATTCTTCATCGGTTGGGCTTCGACGAGGAGTGCCGTCACAGCGCCCGATGAGCCCCACTCCACGTACTTCGTCGTGTCGTCCGCCATGACGGGAGCTGCGAGGGGATAGTTCTTGCGTACACGGATGCGCCACTGCGACAGCATGCCTTCCTGGAAGTGCTTATCGATAAGGACGATCTGTGGGTTCTTCTCTGGTATGGACTTCCCTGTCTTACTATTGATGAGGAGGAGCTTGGGAGGGTATTCGTCGATGGTGAACTTCTCTAGCTGGATGGCCAGCGGGAGCTCCATGAAGCCCTGATCGTGGGTGGCGCGCCACTCGGGCATGTCGGTGGTGGCCTTGAGCTTCACACGCTCCATATCGGCGCTGCCGAGCGTCGCAGAGACGATGGCGATGAAGAGGCCGATGTGGGAGAGCAGCGAGGGTACCTCTCTCAGGCGGAAGTGTAAGATCTGTCGTATTGCGATGAGCCCCACGATGCCAGCGAGGCGGGCATAGATGAGCACGAAGGGCCAGAAGGACAGCATTCGTGTGAGACCAATGGGGTCGATGGCTCGCTCGTGGGGGGCTATCTGACGGGTGAGCCCCATGGCTACGGTGAGTATAGCTGCGTAGATGAGTGTGGGGACAGCCGCCTCGACAGTGAAGAGGAAGGAGAAGAGGCGGACCCGATGACGTAGCGCGTAGATGATGATGAGCAAGAGGAGGTAGAGAGCAAGGACGATGGCATTCAGCGGGAAGGCGAAGGCTGACCAGTCAATCGGGCCTGCCGTGTACTGCAGCAGTAGCCCAACGAGGATCAAGCCTGCACCAGTGACGAAGCCTTCTCTCATTTTCCAGAGTGCGTTGAACATAGACGGAGAAGCGGTTGGGGTTGTATCGAAAGCGCGGCGGCAGACGATGAGGTCTGTCGCCGCGCTGAAGTCAAGAGGATATTCAGATGATGTGTGTCAGGGCAACAGGCTCGGCTTAGAGCTCGATGAGCTTGCCTTGCGCCTTAGCCGACTGCACCCACTTAGGTACGACGGTCTTCATGAACTCTGCCTTATCAGCCTGGAGCTTCTTGCCGTCGACGCCGATATAAGCCCAAGCCTTTTCCTTCGTGGAGATGTCAGGCATGGGGACGTCACCAGAGAAGCCGTGGCGTGCCAGTACCTTGGCGATGGCAAGGCGAGCTTCCTGAGCATAGCCGAGGCTCTGACCGAGGATACGTGTCACTTCCTGTGGCGCGTGGAAGGAAGCACCGTGGCTGGCGACAGCGAAGTCCCAGCGCCACTGGCTCTTGCGGATGGACTGCAGGGCAGACTTCATCTCTAGTTTGTCCAAGGATCCGGAGATGTACAAAAATCAACTATATGATGTTAGTAAGCTAGGAAGCAAAAAGCTTCAGATGTGCAAGACAATAGGGGCTATGTTATCTTTCTCTATAGTACCTTTTTATGGTCTTGTAGTTGTGATCGTCTTATACTTGACTGGAGGCTTCAAATTATAGGCGTGCTGCGAATAGCCTTACTCAAGGCTACCATGCCTGCACCATAGCCGAAGCGACATCGTCTCTTCGGCTATGTTGCTTTTGGGGGAGGATGGAGGAGGTGGCGCCTGTCCGTAAGAAAAGCTATCTCGGTGTACAGGCAAGTAAAAGCACCTATAAGTCAAACATCTTTGGGGCTTTCTTTATGGCCAACTTCCCTTAGGTCGAAATCCATCTCTATAGGGAGGGTGGTGTGAACCTATATTGGTCGGTGGGCTGCCCTATATGAGTATGTGGTTAGAGCTATATAGGATAGCGCAGAAAGCTATATAGCTTTGGACTGATTCCTATATAGCATTGTGAAGTGACCTCTATTAGGTTGTTGCTCTACGTAGGGATAAAAGTTGTTGACGAGTGGCAGATAAGTTTGGACTACGTACGTGGCTCTAATATCTACGTACGTGGATATTTGGATTTACGTGCCTGGTCTTTAAGACTACGTGCATAGACAGAGGAAAACCACTACGTGAAGGTGCTTTTCCCTTCACGAGAAGGACACTTTTCCTTCCGCTGGATAAGGAGAAATACTCGCGACAAGGCGAAGGGCTTGTATATCACTTCGGAGAGATATATGGGGGAGCTGGGCGTGCGATGCCTTAGCACTCTAAATAGAGGGCGGGACTCTCGGCAACAGTCTCTATATAGGTTCATGCCTCCCCCTCATACAGGAGGGCTATGTCTCTTCGTATACCATATATTATCGTACCTTTACCCAGAGCAAAACACATAGTTATGAAACTCAGATACACTACATTCATCTTTGGCCTAATCGCCCTCGTTGTCGTTGGCTTCCTCACGGGATGCGTAACGCTACGCCCTGCTACTGTCCATGTGAATAAGGATCTTCGGGCATATACCCATGTCTATGTCTCAGAGACACAAGCGATATATAGCACCTCGGTGAGTCACAGAGGTGATGGCCCCACGTCTTATTCTGTGTCAGTCAATCCCCGCGATGTGCTGGTCGGGATCTTCGCTAAGAACGGTTTTATCGTCTTACCCCGCTTGGATGATCGATTGAAATCCAAGACCCTTTTGGTGAGCTATGGCAAAAGCGGACGCCGCCGTGTCTTGTTAGGAGCCTATGCGAAAGAGATAACTATCCAGTTGGTGTCGGCTGAGACGGGCGAGCTGGTGGCTACTGCGACGGCTGAGGGGCGTGATGGTACGGAAGCTGAAGAGATTGAGCAGGCCATCACGAGAGCTTTGGATGCACTATTCAAATAGCCCAGCTGTAATAAGGCCTTCGGGCCTCTTGGCCTAATAAAAAGCGAATCGCTGCAGGAGTATTTCCTGCAGCGATTCGCTTTTTGTGGGGTGGGCCGTCGTGACTACTTGAGGCGGGCGGCGATCTTGTCGCCGAGGACGCTCGCCGTGTTAAAGATGAAGTAGCGCAGGCCGATCTCGTGAGGTAGCCCGGTCTTCGCCCGATAGGTCTGGAAGATGTGTGGGCTGATCTCCTTGCCTAATGCCTTCTCTGGCACTAATTCCGGATAGTTGATGCTCATCGCTCCTGTTTAACTTTATCGACGCCAGCCAAATCACTGCTCATCGGCGCCTCTGCAAAGGGAGTGAAAAGGGGAGGGAGTGCGGGGAAAGCCTCAGGGAGGGTGTCACGCTCCCTGAGTAGACTCTCTGCCCTATGATGACTTTGATGACAGAAGCATCCTGTACAGATAGCTGAGTAATCCTACCTACCTCTGATGTGCAGGCCATCCTGTCTCATTGATCGTGTGGGGGGGGCTCCTTTGGCTTGGAGGAAACTTGACTACCTTTGGAGCGGTGACGTTTTTGCATCTCCATAGATTTACTAAAGGTTTTACATCTAAATTCGCTCAAATGACAAAGCTTTATTATACCCTGCTGGTACTCCTCCTCTCTGTGACCACGCTCCTCGCACAGCAAGGGACGGTCGAGGGGAGAGTCTATAGTATGAAGAGCAATAATCCATTAGAGCTCGCTACCGTACGAGTGCAGGGGAGCAACCTTAACGCACGGACCGATAGCGTAGGGCGCTTTGCCATCTCTGGCGTGAATCCTGGCTTCATTCGCCTCATCGTCACGATGCTCGGCTATGAGACGACTACCTCTGCCGAAGTGCAAGTGGTGGGCAATCAGGCGAGCTTCATCGACATCGCTCTTGAGGAAGAATCCACGAACTTAGCAGAGGTCGTTGTCCGACCTAGAGTTCGATTCAAACGTGCCGAGAGCCCGCTCTCCATACAGACGCTGGGCCTCAAGCAGATCGAGAAGAGTGCCGGAGCGAATAGAGATATCTCCAAGCTCGTACAGCGGCTGCCAGGTGTAGGAGCGACAGACCCCAATCGCAATGACCTCATCGTGCGTGGTGGGGGCCCCTCGGAGAATGTCTTCTATCTCGATGACATAGAGATCCCCGTGATCAATCACTTCGCGACCCAAGGTGCTTCGGGGGGGAGCGTGGGGATGATCAACCCCGACTTTGTCCGAGAGATAGATTTCTACACTGGTGCTTTCCCCGCAAGCCGAAGCAATGCCCTCAGCTCCGTCATGGAGATCAAGCAGCGTGACGGCGATGCTGATCGTATGCACGTCAAGGCTTCCGTGGGAGCTTCGGATGCCGCGCTGACCATAGAGGGGCCTCTGGGGGGTAAGTCCACGTTCATCGCCTCGGCCCGCCAGTCGTATCTGCAGTGGCTCTTCAAGGCGATCAAGCTCCCCTTCCTCCCCACCTACAATGACTTCCAAGTCAAGTACAAGTACCGCTTCGATGCGCACAACGAGCTCTCCGTCGTAGGCATTGGGGCGATAGACAATATGCGTCTGAATACTCAGCTACAGACCACAGGCACGGAAGCGCAGCGCTACATCCTGGGCTATCTCCCCGAGTACAAGCAGTGGAACTACACAGTAGGTGCCGTCTACAAGCACTACGGAGAGGGGCACATAGACAACTGGATCCTGAGTCGCAATATGCTACGCAATAGCAGCGTGAAGCATCAAAACAATGACCCCGCCCTCCCCAAACTCTCCGAATATGAGTCCGATGAGACGGAGAATAAACTGCGCTATGAGCGAGTGTACACGACGCTTCCCATCAAGCTCAGCTTCGGTGCAGGTCTACGCTATGCGAGCTATACTAATCGTAGCGAGCGACTCGCCTATCAGTCGGGGCAAGTAGTCTCACTCTCCTACGACGCACAGATCAAGCTATTGGCTTACTCGGTCTTCGCTCAGGCTTCAGACGAATACCTAGATAAGAGGCTCAAGCTCTCCCTCGGACTCAATCTCGTGGGTAATACGCTCAACCCAACCATGAGCAACCCCTTCCCCCAGCTATCTCCCAGACTTTCGGCTTCGTTTGCTCTCTCGGACGACATCGATCTGAATGCTAACCTCGGGCGCTTTGCTATGCAACCCTCCTACACGAGCATGGGCTACCGAGCCTCAGATGGGAGCTATGCTAATAAGGAGCGCCTACGCTATATCATGTCGAACCAAGCCGTACTTGGGGCGGAGTACCACCCTGGGGATCATCTACGCTTCTCGGCCGAAGGCTTCTACAAGTCCTACAGTGCCTATCCTATCTCTGAGGCCGAAGGTGTAAGCCTTGCGAGTAAGGGGACTGAGTTTGGGCAGGTAGGTGCCGAGGCGGTGCTATCTACTGGTCTGGGTCGTGCCTATGGGGTCGAAGTAGTCGCTCGCCTCTTACCGTGGAATGAGTTCTCTGCGACAGCCACCTACACGCTATTTAGGAGCGAGTTCACCGATAAGTCGGGTGTCTACCGCCCTTCGTCTTGGGATACGGGCCAGATGATCAACCTGCTCGCCAGCTATCGTTTGGGTAAGAGCTGGTATCTCTCCGCCTCTTGGCGCTATATTGGCGGAGCACCCTACACTCCGATAGATATGGAGCTCTCTACGAATAAGGCAGCTTGGGCAGTCACTAATCGAGCCTATCCCGACTACGCACGATTCAATACACTGAGACTTCCCGCTAAACACCAGCTCGACTTGCGCTTAGATAAGGAGTTTTACTTCAAGCACTGGATGCTGAACCTCTACTTAGATGTACAAAATGCCTATCTAAGTAGCTCTGTTAACGCCCCGATCTACACGAACCGAGATGCCTCGGGGCAGGTCATGGATGATCCTACCGATCCCCAGCGTCAGCAGCTACGCCAGCTTGACTACTACAGTAGGCTCATCCTCCCGACGCTCGGACTGATCGTTAAGCTCTAGCTAAGTATCTTGCCCCTTTTTCCCCAGCTCAACACACTAGAGCTGCAGGAAGGGGGCGTACTCGGATTTAGAGAGCTATGAGGAAGGCTATCAGGATGGTTGTCGTAAGGCTCTTATGAGCTTGAGGGGAATGATGATGAATGATAGAAGAGCTTCTTTGGGTAGTAAGGTTGGTTAGAATGATATTTTCCGCAGGGGGATATAGCAAAAGGGTGCAAATTACTAGTGATTTGCACCCTTTATTTTTCAGCGGAGAGATCGTGAGAGTCTTTGAAGGTGGGCATCGTTGGCTACTTGAGGCGGGCGGCTATCTTGTCGCTGAGGATACAGATAGTGTATGCCAGAGGAAGAAATATTCTCTGTTTAATTATTGTACCTTTATTCAGAGAAAAACTTATCGTTTATGAAGAGCAGATACAATAGATTCTTTATCGGGGCAATCGTCCTCGTTGTCGTTGGCTTCCTCACGGGCTGTGCAATGCCACGTGTCCCGACTGTCCAGGTGAATAAGGACCTTCGGGCCTACAGCTACGTCTACATCCCAGCGACCCAACCAGTACAGGAGACTTCGGAGCAAAAGACCGAGTCGGTCAATCCCCGCGATCTGATAGCTGGCGCCTTTGCCAAGAAAGGCTTCATTATCCTGCCCAGCGTGGATGAGCGCTTTAGAGCCAAGACCCTGATGGTGGGCTATGGTCAAGATCGAGGGCGCAGCGTCACGTTGAGAGAGGTGACCATCCAGGTGGTGTCGGCTGAGACGGGCGAATTGGTAGCGACTGTGACCTCTGAGGGGTTGGGCGTTACAGAGGTTGATAGGGTTGAGTATGCCATCACGAGAGCCTTGGAGGCGCTGCTCAAATAGTCCAGCTGTAATAAGGCCTTCGGGCCTCCCGATCAAATAAAAAGCGAATCGCTGCAGGAGCATATCCTACAGCGATTCGCTTTTTGTGAGGGGGAGGGCGTTGGCTACTTGAAGCGTGCGGCGATCTTATCGCCGAGGACGCTCGCCGTATCAAAGATGGAGTAGCGCAGGCCGATCTCTTGAGGCAGCCCGGTCTTCGCCCGAAAGGTCAGGAAGATGTGTCGGCTGATCTCCTTGCCCAATGCCTTCTCCGGCACTAATTCCTGATAATTGATGCTCATCGGCGCCTCTGCGAAGGTAGTGAAAAGGGGAGGGAATGCGGGGGAAGGGCTTTCCGGCTCTCGAGATACTCTCTTATGAAGGCATGCCGATCCAGCGGTGATACAGAGACCTTGGTCTTATCGTTGGTGAAAGGCTCTTTGGGCAATGTAGTATAGCTCCTTGAAGAGGCTAGGGACCTCCTGAGTCCAAATGGCTTCATCATACACCCACGCGAAGGGTGCGCTGTAGCTCTCCCATATGAGTCTTGCTTGCTGATCCACGGCTTTAATGAGGGGACGAATACCGAGTACTTCGCCAGCACGATCCATCATGAGATGCCAGTTCACTCCCGTGTTTCCGTCAGTCTGGGTAGATCTCTCGTCTGAGAGGAAGCATACGAAGTCACTGGTGTCAAAGGGGAATAGCGTATGGCAGGTGGCTAGATCGTAAACGTCGTGAGCCAATACGTCTGGTAGCTGTTCGTCGCTGTAGCCGAAGGTGGATATATATAAGGCTCCACGTAAGATGCCTGCTAGGTTTCTGCAGACGGGTGCAAAGGCATACTTCGAGACCTGAGTAGTTAAGGCTGCATTCCGGATGAAACTAATGGCGCTGTCGATCTCACTGCGTCGAGCCTTTATGTAGGTTATCTGCTTCGATCGCCAGCCGGGTAGTAGGGTTATGGATTGCTCTATAGCTCTCAAGTGTTTGTCCCTGCGGTCTGTCGGTGTGCCGGTCAGCTCTGCGACTCGTATCACCGCCTGCCTCCAAAACGGGATTAGGGTGCTTACCCAAGCATGATGTAGCTTAAATAGCTCATTGGGATCTTCTTTCTTGAGAGCATCTCTCACTTCTGTAATCGTCATTGTATTTGCCTTGGGATCTTGATCTTGCGGTACAAAGATAGGGCAGGGAGATCAAATCGCATGCTAACCTAGAGCCAAGGCATGGCGGGCTTGGTGTGCGCCTTGGATCTGATCGAGGGGTGTCGGAGTATGGGATCAGCGAGCTCGTATCTCAAGGCTGATGGTCGGTTGTTGCTCCAGAGAGCTGAGGTCGATGAGGAGCTGCAGTATGGATGCTGTTAGGGGGGCATGTGCATGGATAAGAGGTTTGTGTCGCGGTTTGGGTTGTTTATTTTTCTTAAATTTGCATTCGAAAAGAAGCAAATCCGATACCTCTGGTCTTATGTAGATAGGCTGGGAGGTGTTTTTGCACCTGCTTCAATGGAGAATAGAGCTTGTCTTGTGATGGGTCTGTCTACTCGCTGGTTTACTCCTTCTGTCTAGCTAATATATAGACTTGGGAGTCCTGGGAGGTTTGGAGAGGATGCTGGGTTTGCAAAGTGTTTATCAATAATAATTATTAGAGAATGAAAAAACTGTTTAAGCTGTTGGCTGTTGCGGGGATCTTCGCCTCCTGCTCGAAGGAGACGCCCGTTGTGCCAACTGGACCCAAGGCGCAGGATCAAGAAGCGCCTATCACCCTGTCTGACGGAGGAGCCGACGGGGAGGAAGGTATTCGTCTAAGCCTCCGCTTGGATGTTGAGAATTTTGAAGAAGTGGCTGGTGGCTTTGATGCTACTCAGCAGGCGAGAGCCGTTTTCCCTACCATCAATACTGGTGCTGCGGATAAGAAGCTGATCGACCTTCGTGCCTATGTCGATGGAGTGGGCCCGGCCAAGGATCGCCTTATGGGTATGATTTACATCTATGATAGAAAGGAGAATAAGCATATTCCCTTCAATGCCCCCTTCCGTGTCTATAACGATGGTAAAAGCATCGGTTACGATGGTCTAGTGTCTGGCTTTGATGCAAACGGGGACTATAAGAAATACTTTGCTGCCATGGTGAAGAGGAAGATGCAAGACTGCTATGTCTCGGTTATCATCGGTAATGATCCTTGGAGCCTAAACTTCACCAACAAGGGTCCTCACATCATTTCGAGTTGGGACGATGGCGTGACGCTCCCTGGGAACTTCGTGATGCTTAAAAGTGAGGCTAACCCACTTTGGTGGCGCGATAATAAGAACGGGAAGGTTCATGAGATCAGCACTTTGAACAATACTCGCATGAAGCTTAGGATGATGGGCTATCTCATGATGCTTCGTATCCGCAATACCTTCCCTCAGTATGTCGAGAGGACTAATCGTGGGAAGCGCGAGCGTGCTCTTCGTCCGCCTATGTGGACCTACTTAGATCTGTCGCCTACGCTCTCTGCGGCTCAGGAACAGCAGCTCTCCTACGATAACAATAGTGGGACCAGATTCTATATGGCGCCCAAGGTTGTCGATGAAACTCACTTCACTGGGATGCATAAGTGGGGGGGTAAATACGCCTTCATGCGGTATAAGCAGTTTGTTATGGTTCCTGTCTCGACTACTCCTGCAGGTGAACTGCCTGCTAAGGGCGATTACGTAGTAGCTATGTACTTCCCTCAAGCCGATGACTATGGTTCGGTCGGTATCAGACAAGCTTATCCCTTCTTCTATGATGGATCTGTACACTCGCTGGCTCCTGGCAGTGGCTATCAGACGCTCGGAAATTTTAATGATAAGCTTGTGAAGTCCAAGCCTTCGGATAAAAACCCTAGGATATCGTATCAGAAGGCCCTCAATAACAAGGTCTACTATCCAATCATTGAAATAAGCCCTAAGTCTGTGAGTAGTCCAGGACCAGTAGCGGGTGGTTGGACCACGGCCCAGTACAAGGACTTTATTGACAATCAGCTTAAGTGGGAGCCTATTCCTTAATGATCACAACGAAAGACTAGAAACTAAGATGAATAAGATATATAAGGAATCCTATCAGGCTCCTGAAGCTAAGACCTTCGTGCTTCCACAGTCTCTCCACCTGCTCGTAGGGTTCTCTTTCGACGGAGATATCCAGGATCCAGACTTCGATGATAACTGGGGTAAGCCTGGTAAGCGTGGTGGGGCTAATACCCTCTAGTAGCTTCCACGCGAAGTCACTATACCCCTAACTCTAGGGGAATACAACAAGCGCCTCACGCTCCATGCAAGTCTTAGGCTTGTCAGAGCGTGAGGCGCTCTCCTTTTATCTCTATAGTATTAGAAGCCGAGATCCTCACACTACGGAGGGTCTCGGCTCTGCTCTTTCTTGAGGGGAGGAGGTAGCGTTTCCCTTCCCTTGCCTTGGTGGGTAGAAAAAGAACCCTACGGTGGGTTTTTTGGCGATCCACTGTCGGTCCCAAAATGGGGCTTCCGAGATGCCCTCTACAAGTAGGCTGGAGAGGGGTGAGAAAATGCTCAGGGAGGTGTGTCGGGAATTGGCGTGGAGGACAGAGGATTTCCTTGGCGAATGGGGTGGGGAGGTGTTTAGGCGGCTGCGTCGGAAATTGGTGTGGAGGGCGATGGTACCCGTCAGCTCGGTGTAGAGTAGCTCGTATTCACGACTTCTGTCGAAGTCATCGTGGAGCTCGTACCCTGAGAAGACCGCTTAGATGGACTTGTTGCCCAGGAGGATGGGAGCGAGCCTATGGGGAAGGGGCTCGGGAAGCTCTTCGGAGAACTCCTCCATTAGGATGGAGACGAGGGTGTCATACTTGGAGCAGTGGAGTCCCTGATAGAGGACTTCACTGGCCATTGCCTCCGCTTCGAGGTGCGAGAAGCCCTGGGCTACGCTATCGCAGTAGGAGGAGAGGGCTAGGTCTACACGAGCTCCGATGAAGGCGCTGTCGGTCCTTAGCTCGGGATGATGGTCTCTGAGGTAGCCTTCCAGCTTGAGTCGGGAGTAGGAAAGCTCTTTCTTAGTCTGGTTCATACACACAGAGCCACGGTCGTGAGGTATAGCTCGAAGTCCTGGATGATGGCAGGCGTGAATTCCATCAGCCCAATGTCCTTACGCTTATACCTGTGTACTAGAAACTCGAAGAAGTGCTTACGCAAGACGCTGTACTTCTGCAAGCTCTCCTTGCTGATAGTGTGCCCCACGCGCTGACGGATGTCATCGATGAACTTGTCAAAGACAGGGAGAAAGGTGCTGAACTCCTGGATTTGCCCGAGGTAGGCGGAGCGGAGCTTGTCGAGCGAGATCGTTTGGTCGTCTTGGTACTTGTGGTAGAGGGAGTGGAGGCTGGTGGAGATGGCATCTAGGTTAGCATTAACAGCTAGGGCTTCTGAGGAGCGTCCCTTCTGCCGGCTGGTTCTGCTGTTCCACTGTGCCTTGTCTACGAAGATCTTCGTGGAGCCAAGATTGCTCATTGCTCCCGAGAGGAAGATACGTAGCATGACGGGCGACTT
>NZ_ALKJ01000049.1:0-3163 GCF_000292995.1 Porphyromonas sp. oral taxon 279 str. F0450
AATTATCGAGATTTCTTTATCGGAGATGGTACTCAAACTGAGTTTTCTAGAACAAACCTAGACTGGGGCAGTTTGGACACTTACCACTCCAGAGTTGTTACGCACAAGTTTATACTGTATCCGGAGCTTTTATTTGATGCAGTACAGCCTCAGCTCTTGCCACTTAAAGACCGCGTAATCCTAAAGAATCAAGCAGGCTTCCCCCGCTCTGTTTACAAATGGCAGTATTCTCTTGATGCGGGGGCTTCATGGATAGATATACCTGCTTCATTGATAGATTCATCTCCTCTTGGTAGCTTGAGTATAGAGGGGAAAGACTTAATGACGGAGGCTGAATATCTAGAGTTGGTTCGACAAGGAAAGAATATCCAGTTTAGGATAGATAACCCTGTTAAACCAAGCTCTACTATAACGCTACGTACTTCTATCTCGACACCTCATATTTTATCTTCAGAAATATCTTTAGAGCGTTGTAATAACTCGGGGGATGCGTCTGTGAAATTTCAGTTTGATAGGGCCCTATACCCCGCTGAAATATTGCATGGCTTTGTCCTTAACTCGGCTGGACAAACCATTAAAAATATCTCTGATGTACGACTCAATGCAAATCGCACAGCTACCATTGAGGGACTTCCTTCCGGTAGATATATATTTAGATTCCAATCTTCATTTTATGAATATGGAGGATACTCAGGGGGACAAGGACATAAATTAGACCTTACCATCGCTGAGCGACCTGCCATCACACACTCGCTTACCAAGAAGGATGTGAGTTGCTTCGCTGGTACTGATGGTGCCATCACACTCACGGCCTCGGGCGGAACAGGGCGCTTCAAGGCACATCTGCTTGACGCCTCTGGGGTAGAGATCCGCACCCAAGAGTTTAGCTCAACAACTACTTTCTCTCGCCTTCCAGCAGGGCAATATACCCTCAAGGTTTATGATAGCAATGATTGCTTCGCCAAAGACGGTGGAGGCAATGAGCTCATACACCGCGTCACACTGGCTGAGCCCTCCGAAGCCGTGTCTGTTTTGGAGGAAGCTGTCGTAAGTCCCTTAGCTTATAACTCATCTGATGGCTCCATCAGTTTTAGAGCCTCAGGGGGAACTCCACTTGCTAACGGCTACCAGGTTCGTATCATACGTCTGTCGGATGGTCGCAGCTTTACTCCTACTTCTGTACGCCCCGATGGGGGAGCGTATATCTACACCCTATCTAATATATCTAGAGGAGAATATCAGGTCATTGTAGAGGATGCCCGCTTTGATGCTCTCGCTCCCGAGGATAAGAATGCCCCTTGCGGTTGTCGAGCAAAGCTTGATATAACGCTCAATGCTCCTCCTCCCCTAGGTGTTGAGGTCAAGGAGAGTCGCTTCGTTAGTTGCCACGGAGATAGTAACGGAGAGATAACAGCACACGCTAAGGGTGGCAAGCCCCATATAGCGAGCCGTCTGCCCTACACCTACACTTGGTATAAGCTAACCAATGGTTCTAACGAAGAGCTAAGTCAACAAACAGATAGTATCGCTCGTGGTCTCAGTGCAGGACAATATCAAGTGAAGATTACAGATGCTAATAACATCAGTGTATTATCTACCATATTTACATTAGTTCAGCCCGAGCCCCTAAGCCTCAAGTTTAAGGTCATCAGCCCTAATTGTAGTGGAGGTGAAGGCTCTATCGAAGCGCTTGTCACGGGAGGCACTGCTCCATATTCATATGAGTGGAACAAGGAGGGTGAAACCAACTCAAGTCTTCGAGTTAACGAAATAGGGACCTACTTCCTCCGTGTTACAGATAGTAGAGGCTGTACTATTGATGCTACAGCAGAGGTTTCTTCACCTGACGCCCTTGTTGTGCGACCAGAATTAGTGCACCCCAGTTGCTTTGGAGCTTCTAATGGTAGCATCAAACTCAATATCAGTGGAGGTACGAGTCCCTATACGATACGTTGGGAGGATAGTCCTAGTCTTACTACTCGTCAGCGAGATAAACTCCAGGCTGGAGAATATGTAGCTCTGATATCTGATGCTGCTGGATGTACGCTACGCTATCGCTTGAGCTTGACACAGCCAGACGAACTCAAGGTAAGCCTCTCCGAAGCCTTTACTCTCTGTAAAGATCAAAGTCGTAATCTACGAGCTACATCCAATCAAGAGAATGTAAGCTACTCATGGTTGCGTAATGGTCAGCCTCTCAGCGAAACTGGTAAAGAGCTTAGCGTTAGCCGTGCCGGCACTTATCGTGTCATCGTGACCAATGAGGGCGGTTGCACAGCCTCCGCTGAGGTTATAATCCGTGAGAGTCAGACCGAACTACCCATTGATATTACAGCTCCAAGCTCTGTAGACCTAGGAGCAGAGATCCATGTAGTTAATATCAGTCAAATCAAGGCGGATCGACTAAAATGGCATCTCCCTGTCGGGGCAGTTGTCAAGAGCCAGAGTGATGAGAGGCTTATCTTCACAATGAACTCTGCTGGTATATATACAGTAGCACTTGAGGGCTATCTTGGAGACTGCTCTACACTTGTTAGCCAGCGTATCGAGGTACTACCTGCTGGGAGTGTGACTCTTCCCGATGATAAGGTTGGAGCCATGATCAAACAGTTTCTTGTGACTCCTAATCCAACGACAGGAGAATTTAAGGTCTTTATTGAGCTCCGAGAGCCTCAAGACTTTACACTGCGCCTCCTATCTCCGACCATGGTAGAGATGGATAAGAAGGCTCTAAAGAAAGTGCAAGTGCAAACTTTTGAGTACGAGCTGCGAGGAAATACCTCTGGAGTCTATACCGTAGAGCTTCGTGTCGGGGAAGAGAGGTCTTTGCTCAAGGTGACAAAACAAGGCAACTAATTTATTTAGATTATAATCGTGATAGCGATGTGGAGATCTAAGCACACGGGCTTTGCTCGGACCATACTCTATAAAGTCTTACTCTTCTCTCTTCTCCTTTGTGGAGGAGGGAAGGAGTTGTGTGCTCAGTTCTACCCCATCCATGCTGTGGTTCAGTGGCCCTCTCCGCAGAGCCCCCACTTAGTGGACTATTATTCCGGCAGTCGCGATCGTCTTATCATCACGCTGCATAACCGAGATCTTCAGCAGCCGTTACTTCTGGCTCGCTTGCGTTTGCAGATCAAGAGTAATGGCTTCCTTGCCCAGA
>NZ_ALKJ01000050.1:0-9690 GCF_000292995.1 Porphyromonas sp. oral taxon 279 str. F0450
AATCCAGCCTATGATGCCTTGATGATGTTCAAGATCCTACTGCTTCAGACATGGCATGGCCTGAGTGATGACAAAGTCGAAGAACGGATCAACGACTCCATCCTCTTGAGCGAATTCCTCCTCTTGGGTATGGGCCTTCCAGCACCAGACCACAGCACCATCTGTCGCTTTCGCGCTAAGCTAACAACGCTTAGGGATTATGAACAAGCTCCTTAAGGAGCTGAGATACGGAAGCTCGCGGGGTGCGCAAAGGCAGGCACTATCGCTACGGATACAAGAAGCACGTGCTGACCGATGGGCAAGGGTTGGCGGAGAGCAGAATTACCACGCCAGCCAATTGTGCCGATACGGTGGTATTACCCGAGCTGATAGAGAAGGCTGAGCTTGAGCAGGGCGTTAGTGTCCTTGCCGATAAAGGTTATTGTAGCAAGAGAAACTCGGCTTATCTCCTTGAGCGCGGCTTGATTGATGGGATTATGCTCAAGGCACAGAAGGGGATGAAGCTCACGGAGCGACAACGTGAACTGAATAACGCCATCAGCAAAATGCGCTGTTTGATAGAGCGTACCTTTGGGAGTATCCGAAGGTGGTTTTCAGGAGGGCGATGTCGCTACCGAGGGCTTGAGCGCACACATACACAGAATATCTTGGAAGCTATGGCATACAATCTGAAGCGTATACCTGGGCTTCTTGTGTTCCAAAGCACCAAATAGCCCAGAAAAGCCCCCTCTCGGGAGGGTTATCCTCCCGAGAGGGGGCAAGGGGGAGAGACAGGCATCCCACTTTTCAGCCTGAAGACTCCGATTTTCGAGGCTAGAGGGTGGAAGCTGTAAGGAGGTGGGCTTGCGCAATGGTCTCAAGAGGATAACACCAGCGTGGAAGTGCGTCCTTTGTAGGGTGTGCACAGGGGAAAGAGGGGGAATAGTTGTACTTTTGTGTCAAGAAGTAAGCCACTTCAATTAACGTATCGTAAACAACTCCTATGAAGCCCCACGAGCACGAGCATGAGCACGGAGACGTGTGTGCTCACGAACATAGTCACGACCACGACCACAGCGCTCATGGTCACGACCACGGTCATTCCCATAGCCACGGACACAGTCACGGCCATGGGCATCACCATCATCACCACCATCATCATGCGGAGGGGAATATCCTCATTGCCTTCCTGCTGAATCTCTTTTTCTCCATCATCGAGCTCTTCGGGGGGCTCTACACGGGTAGTGTAGCGATCCTCTCCGACTCGCTCCACGACCTCGGGGACTCCTGCTCGCTCGGTGTGGCATGGTACCTCGAGCGCCTCTCGAAGAAGGGCCGCGATAGCCACTTCAGCTACGGCTACAAGCGCTTCTCCCTCCTCGGCTCCCTCCTCATCTCTACGATCCTCTTAGTGGGCTCGGTCTTCGTCATCAAGGAGTCCATCGAGCGCCTCATCACACCGACCGATCCACCTCGTGCGGGTGCTATGCTCGTCCTCGCAGTCTTCGGTCTCCTGATCAATGGCTTCGCTGCCTGGAGAATGAGTGGCAGCACATCGCTCAACGAGCGCTCCATGCGCCTGCACCTGATGGAGGACGTCCTCGGATGGGTAGCGGTACTCGTGGTGAGTATCGTGATGTACTTCTTCCCCTCCTTCAAGATCCTCGACCCCCTGCTCTCCCTCGGCATCACCGCTTGGATCCTCTACAATGTCTACTTCGCCCTGCGCGACAACTTCCTTATCCTCCTGCAGGGGGTGCCCGAAGGCGTAGACCAAGAGGCCTTCTCAGATGAAGTCCGTGCCCTACCTGGGGTGCTCGACCTGCACGACCTACATATCTGGACGCTCAATGGCGAGCAGCATATCGCCTCCCTGCACATCGTCTATGACTGTGCAGACGCCACGAGCCCAGAGGCTCTCGCTGCCCTCAAGGAGTCAGTGCGCCAGGTCGCTCGCCGCTACCAGCTCGACCATATGACTATCGAGCTTGACCCACGGGGATGCAGCTGCGGTATGGAGCAGTGCTAATTCCCCCTCATCGTCCGTATATTTCCCCAGCCTCATTCTACTTAATGAAGATAAGAAGCCTCCTGCTCCTTGGCCTCCTCGGCCTCAGCTCCGCCACGCTATTCGCCCAAGAGCCCGTGCGACCCTACGACCCCTATCAGGTACGTGAGGTCGTCGAGGTGCCCGACGAGATCAAGATGGTCCGTGGCGACAAGCTCAAGGCCTATAAGATCACACCCGATGTGGCGCGTGCCGTACGCGTCGAGATGCCCGACACCCTGACGCACTACACCTTCGAGTACATCTCGCCGGAGTTCCGCTCTCTCGGGGTCTCCTATCTAGGGAATACGAATAGCCAGTGGCAGGCAAAGCTCTTCTTCGATCGCCCCCGCCGTGTCGGCGACTTCTTCTATACCGACGGCTACTACCGCATGCTCTACACGCCCGATGCGGTACGCTACTACGACACGAAGACGCCCTTCACCTACGTGCGCTATCACAAGAACTTCAAGAGCAACGAGAGTGAGGACGTCATCACGGCGGACTTCGGGGCGAACCTCGGCAAGGAGCTGAATGTCGGGGCGAGCTTCGACTACACCTATGCCAGTGGCTTCTACACGCAGGGGCGTAGCAAGGATGCTCGCTACCGCGTCTTCACCTCCTATCGTGGCGACCGCTACGAGCTCTTCGGCTACATCGCCAACGACTACTACAAGCAGGAGGAGAATGGTGGGATCACCAATGCCGACTACATCTACAACCCCGAGCGCTACACGAATAGCCGTACCAAGATCAGTTCGCGCGACGTACCCGTACTCATCAGTACCGGTGAGCTGACGAACCGCATCCGCTCTGGTCACGCCTACCTCGCGCAGTCCTACCGCCTCGGCTCCTACCGCACCGTCAAGCGCAAGCAGCCCCTGCCCATAGAGGGGCAGGAGGGCTCCGAAGCCCTCCAGAGCCTCGACTCCACGTACTTCGTACCCGTGGGCGGTATCTCGCTGACGACCTACTACAACAAGCAGAGCCGTCGCTTCTTCTCCCACACCGAGAGCGACCAGTGGGGCACGGTCTTCGGCACGCCTACCGTGACCCATACCCGCACCAGCTCTGACGGCACCACGACGACCTATACCCTCCCCAACGACACCGCACAGCTCGTCACCCTGCAGAATACCGTCGCCCTCTCGCTGATGGAGGGCTTCCGCCCCTGGGTGAAGTTCGGCCTCTCAGCCTACCTCCGTCAGGAGAACCGCTGGGCATCGCTCCCCGACCTCGCCACAGAGCGCTACACCCGCACGGCACTTAGCTCGACCTTCATCGGTGGGCTCATCGAGCGTCGCGAAGGCACAGGGCTGAACTTCTCCGCCCGTGGGGAGCTGGGTGTCCTCGGCTCGGACCTCGGCGCCTTCAAGCTCGAGGGGGATATCCGTACCGCCTTCAGCCTCTTCCAGAAGCGCTTTGCCCTCGAGGCCGATGCCTATGTCGACAATGCTCGCCCCTCTTACTTCGCCGCACATCACCACGGCACCTACGGCTGGTGGGACAAGTCGCTGAGCTTCACCCGCCGTGCTGAGCTCGGTGGTCGCGTGCACCTCTCCTCCTGGGGGACGAGCTTCGAAGCTCGTACGGCAAGCCTGCAGAACTATATCTACTTCGATAGCAAGGGCGAGACACAGCAGCACTCCGACCTCATCCAGATCCTGGCGCTGCGTGCTCGACAGGCAGGCTCCTTCGGCCCGATCAACTGGGATCTCGAGGCCGCCTACCAGCAGTCCTCTGCCCCCTCTGTTCTCCCCTTACCTTCGCTCACGGCAGCGGCTGACGTGTATCTGCGCTTCCTCTTAGCGAAGGTCCTGCGTGTCGACCTCGGCGTCAAGGGCTATTGGCACTCCGCCTATCACGCGCCCTACTATATGCCCACCGACCAGCAGTTCGCCCTCCAGACGGAAGGCAATGTCGGCGGACAGGCTCCGCTGCTCATCGCCTATGCGAACTTCCGCCTGAAGCGCGCACGCTTCTTCCTCCAGATGTACAATGTGGGTGAGGCCTTCATGACCAACGAGCGCCTCTCGATGTACAAGTACCCCTACAACCCGATGCACCTCTCGGCAGGTGTCGTCGTCGACCTCAACAACTAACCCTCCCCTATGGCTAAGCTCCGCACGAATACCCGCCTCTGGGTATATGCCTTCCTGCTCCTCCTCGCCATCGCTATGCTCCTCTACCTGCGCCGTCAGGTCAAGACAAGCAAAGAGGCGGCCTCGCTCCCATTCGTCGAGCGCGACTACCCCGAGATACGCAAGGAGGGCACGCTTCGCCTCCTCGCAGGCTACGGCAGTGGTGGAGAAGTGCAGGGCGGACAGCTCTCGGGCGCTATCTACGAGCTTGCCAAGCAGCTGGAGAAGAAGAGCGGATTACGTGTCGAGGTCATCTTGGAGAACCGCTGGGACGAAGCCCTTCGCCATCTCAGCACCGGCACAGCAGACCTCGTTGCCCACCCCATCACGCATACCTCGGCAGTAGATACCACCCGCTATATGCTCTTCGCGGAGAAGACCTCTGGACCTATCTACCTCGTGCAGCGCCGTGCAGACAGCGCACACCACATCAGCCGTCAGGTAGAGCTCGCTGGGCACTCCATCACCCTACCGAAGGCCTCACCCCTCTCGCTCTTCATCGAGCACCTCGGCGAAGAGATCGGCGACAGCCTGAGCATCCAGGTCGACACGCTCTACGCTGCCGAGCAGCTCGCCATGCAGGTCGCCTCGGGGAAGATCAACTATACCGCCTGCACCTCTGAGGAAGCGGAGCGCTTCGCTCGTCTCTTCCCCGCACTGGACTGCAGTCTCCCGCTGAGCTACTCCGTACGCACAGCTTGGCTTATGCGCCGCAATTCGCCCGCACTTCGCGATAGCCTCATCGCTTGGGGCGTCGGGCAGTAAATACCCCTTCCCCTTATACATAAATAGCGCAGGCTCCACCGCCCATAGTGGCGAAGGAGCCTGCGCTATTTATTAGAGATATGTGGGAGGAGCTTAGTCCAGATACAGCTCTTCGGGATAGCCGACAGCCTCAAGATAGAGGGCGTGTCCTGGAGCTGACGAGCCAGCACGACCGCGGTCCTTGGCTTCGACGACGGCAGCGAAGTCCTCGACAGACAGGCGTCCCTTACCGACTTGGAAGAGCGTCCCGACGACGGCACGCACCATATTGCGCAGGAAGCGGTCGGCCGTGATCGTGAAGATCCACTGACCAGGCTCCGCACCTGGGCGCCAGTAAGCCTCAGTGACACGGCAGTTATTCGTCTTGACGTCGGTATGGAGCTTGCTGAAGCTCGTGAAGTCCGTGAAGTGCAGGAGCTCGGCAGCAGCTACATTCATGCGCTCGAAGTCCAGCGGGAAGTGCAGGCGCAGCATACGAGACTCCTGGAAGGGATCCTTGCGCAGCGTCACATAGTAGCGGTACGTGCGGGAGGTAGCGCTGAAGCGTGCATGTGCCTCGTCCGTCACGGGACGGATGCTATGCAGGGCGATGTCGTGGGGGAGATAGCGGTCAGTGCGGAAGATCAGCTCACGTGCTGCCTCGAGGTCCATCGGTAGGTCGACGTGAGCGACCATACCACGGGCATGGACACCAGCATCCGTACGCCCAGCACCGACGATAGCGATAGGCTCGGGAGAGCGCGAGACGAGCGTCAGCGCCTTCTCGATAGTCTCTTGGACGGTCGGAGCATCGGGCTGGGTCTGCCAGCCGCTGTAGTTCGTGCCGTCGTAGCTCAGAGAGATGAAGTAGCGCATCTACGGCTTAGCTCTTCGACTTCTTTGTTCGGGGAGAAGAGGACTTGCGAGCTGCGCCCTTACGAGCCGTCTTCGCAGGCGTCTCAGCGATGAGCTTCATGCAGTCATCGTAGCTCATCGACGTGGGATCGACATCCTTGGGGAGCTTGTAGTTGTCGGTCTTGTACTTGAGGTACGGGCCGAAGCGCCCCGTGCGGATCGAGAGGTCGGCATCTTCAGCGAAGGACTTCAGGAGGCTCTTCTCCTCGCTCTCACGCTTCTCACGGATGATCTCAATAGCTTGCTCTGCGGTGCAGGAGAGGGGATCGGTGTCCTTAGGCAGACTGTAGAACTTCCCTGCGTGGCGAACATAGGGGCCGAAGCGACCCACTGCGACCGTCATTACCTCACCCTCATACTCACCGATATTCTTCGGTAGGTCAAAGAGCGCAAGGGCTTCTTCGAGGGTAATCGTCTCAAGCGACTGCCCCTTCTGCAGCGAAGCAAAGCGGGGCTTCTCGGCATCCTCTGCCGTACCCAGCTGTGCCATGGGGCCGTAGCGGCCGATGCTGACCGATACCTGCAGCCCTGTCGAGGGCTGTACACCGAGGATGCGCTGGCCGACACGCTGAGTAGGACGCTCATGCGTGGCACGCTCTACCTCGGGGTGGAAGCGCTGGTAGAAGTCGCCTATAGCGCCTGACCAAGAGGTCTTCCCTTCGGCGATCGTATCGAACTCTTCCTCGACGCGTGCCGTGAAGTTGTAGTCCACGATATTGGGGAACTGATCGACGAGGAAGTCATTGACGACGATACCCACATCGGTAGGCAGGAGCTTCCCCTTGTCAGCACCGTAGACTTCGCTCTTGACAGCACGCTTGACGGCGCCATCCTTGAGGGTCAGTACGGTATAGTTGCGGCGCTGGCCTTCGCGGTCAGCACGCTCTACATAGCCACGATTCTGGATCGTCTGGATCGTGGGAGCATAGGTCGAAGGGCGACCGATGCCGAGCTCTTCCATCTTGCTCACCATCGAAGCCTCCGTGTAGCGGGCAGGGCGCTGTGTGAAGCGCTCTTCCCCCGTGAGGGCTTCGAGCGAAAGAGCTTCACGCTCCTTGACTGCGGGGAGGAGCTTCGTCACCTCTGCATTGCCTTCCTCACCCGTCGACTCCATATAGACATCGAGGAAGCCTCGGAAGGTGATCACTTCACCCTGTGCGGTGAAGGCATAGTCTGTACCAGAGACGGGGATTGATACGGTCGTGCGCTCGATCTCTGCGTCAGCCATCTGCGAGGCAAGGGTACGCTTGCGGATCAAGTCATAGAGACGCTGCTCCTGAGGCGTACCACCGACACGCTCGCGGTCGATATAGGTGGGACGAATAGCTTCGTGAGCCTCCTGCGCACCCTTGCTCTTAGTCTGGAAGCGGCGGGGCTGGTGGTATTCCTTCCCGGGGTGCTTCTCGATCTGACGAGCGATAGCGCCGAGGGCTTGCGAAGAGAGGTTGACCGAGTCGGTACGCATATAGGTGATATGCCCCGATTCGTAGAGGGACTGCGCGAGGCGCATCGTCTGCGAGACGGAGTAGCCGAGCTTGTGTGCGGCCTCCTGCTGCAGCGTAGATGTGGTGAAGGGTGCGGCTGGCGAGCGGCGAGCAGCACGGCGCGTGATCGCACCGATAGAGAAGTCAGCCGTAGCACAGCGTGTCATAAGGGCCTCAGCCTCGGCTTCGGTCGCGAAGCGATGATTGAGCTCTGTCAAGAGACGCTCACCCGAGGGGAGGACGAAGGTCGCCTGTAGGCGGTAAGAAGATTGGGGTACGAAGGCTGTGATCTCACGCTCACGGTCGACGATGAGTCTGACGGCTACGCTCTGCACACGCCCTGCCGAGAGGGAGGGACGGATGCGCTTCCACAGTACGGGAGAGAGCTCGAAGCCCACAATACGGTCGAGGACGCGGCGTGCCTGCTGCGCATCGACAAGATTCATGTTCACCTCACGTGGGTGCTCCAGGGCGTGGAGGAAGGCTTCGGCAGTGATCTCGTGGCAGACGATACGGCGGGTCTTCTCTGGCTTGAGTTCAAGGGCTTCGCTCAGATGCCAAGCGATGGCTTCTCCTTCGCGGTCTTCATCGGAAGCGAGGTAGACGAGGTCGGCTTTCTTTGCTGCGGCTTTGAGTTCGCGCACGAGGCTCTTCTTGTCCTCGGTGATGACGTACTCGGGGCGGAAGTGATCCTCTACATTCACGCTGAAGGAATGCTGCTTGAGGTCACGCACATGGCCCGCACTGGCCATGACCTTATAGTCGTTCAGTTGATGTTTTTTGAGAAAGCCAGAGATCAGCTCGGCCTTCTTCGGAGACTCTACTATAACTAAATTCATCTACGGATTACCCTATCTCTTCTATTATAATGGTTACGGGCAGGCACGCCCGGTGCAAAGGTAGCAAAAAGCCCCCACCCCTGCATACTCAGCGCACTCTAAAGAGCAGATATAGAGGACAAGAGGGGGCTGGATACAAAAAAGATCGGCTCACCTCGTATGAGGCAAGCCGATCATCTTGAAAAAGTGGAGAATAACGGATTCGAACCGTTGACCCCCTGCGTGCAAGGCAGGTGCTCTAGCCAGCTGAGCTAATCCCCCAGGTAAGTCACTTAAAGTAGTCCCAGGCAGATTTGAACTGCCGACCTCTACATTATCAGTGTAGCGCTCTAACCAACTGAGCTATAGGACTGTCTTTAGGACTATAATAAGGTGAGAAGAAAAGATATCGACAGCAGAAGCGAGTACACACATTCAGAAAAACCACCTAACTCATCTCTTACGTACATACTACACTAACTATACTAAAGCCCATTTTCAGAACTCCAGAAAGGAGGTGTTCCAGCCGCACCTTCCGGTACGGCTACCTTGTTACGACTTAGCCCCAGTCACCTGTATTACCCTAGGCCGACCCTTGCGGTTACGGACTTTAGGTACTCCAGACTCCCATGGCTTGACGGGCGGTGTGTACAAGGCCCGGGAACGTATTCACCGCGCCATGGCTGATGCGCGATTACTAGCGAATCCAGCTTCACGGAGTCGAGTTGCAGACTCCGATCCGAACTGTGATAAGGTTTAGAGATTCGCATCCTGTCGCCAGGTAGCTGCCCTTTGTCCTTACCATTGTAACACGTGTGTCGCCCCGGATGTAAGGGCCGTGCTGATTTGACGTCATCCCCACCTTCCTCACGCCTTACGACGGCAGTCTCTACGGAGTTCCCAGCATTACCTGATGGCAACCGTAGACAGGGGTTGCGCTCGTTATGGCACTTAAGCCGACACCTCACGGCACGAGCTGACGACAACCATGCAGCACCTACATAGATGTCCCGAAGGAAAACTCCCTTTCAGGAGCGGTCATCTACATTTCAATCCCGGGTAAGGTTCCTCGCGTATCATCGAATTAAACCACATGTTCCTCCGCTTGTGCGGGCCCCCGTCAATTCCTTTGAGTTTCACCGTTGCCGGCGTACTCCCCAGGTGGATAACTTAACGCTTTCGCTTAGGAGCATACTGTATATCGCATACGCCCAGTTATCATCGTTTACTGCGTGGACTACCAGGGTATCTAATCCTGTTTGATACCCACGCTTTCGTGCTTCAGCGTCAGTTGTACCTTAGTAAGCTGCCTTCGCAATCGGAGTTCTGCGTGATATCTATGCATTCCACCGCTACACCACGCATTCCGCCTACCTCATCTACACTCAAGCCCGCCAGTATCAATGGCAATTTAGGAGTTAAGCTCCTAGATTTCACCGCTGACTTAACAGGCCGCCTACGCACCCTTTAAACCCAATAAATCCGGATAACGCTCGCATCCTCCGTATTACCGCGGCTGCTGGCACGGAGTTAGCCGATGCTTATTCATACGGTACATGCAG
>NZ_ALKJ01000051.1:0-16640 GCF_000292995.1 Porphyromonas sp. oral taxon 279 str. F0450
GCCCTTGACGGCGATGAGTGCGGTGGCGAAGGCTTCCATCCCTTCGCGGCGACCGACGAAGCCCATGCGCTCGGCTGTCGTAGCCTTCAGCGAGATAGCACTCTCTGGGATGCCCATAACCTCCGCCATCACACGACGCATCTCGGGGATGTGTGGGTTGATCTTCGGTGCCTCTGCTGCTACTGTCGCATCGATGTTGCCGATCTCATAGCCTGCTTCACGCACGAGGGCGCAGCTACGGCTGAGGAGGATCTTGCTGTCAATGCCCTTGTACGCCATATCGGATGGTGGGAAGTGCACTCCGATATCACCGAGGGCAGCCGCTCCAAGGAGGGCGTCACATACAGCGTGGAGGAGTACGTCTGCATCGGAGTGACCTTCGAGGCCCTGCTCAAAGGGGATCTTCACGCCGCCGAGCCAAAGCTCGTAGCCGTCACTGAGGCGGTGGACGTCATAGCCGAAGCCCGTCCGGAAAGGTATCTGTGGCATATATATTACTTGAGTAGTCCGCGGATGCCGTCCATATCGAAGGCCAGCGTAAAGCGGAGAGTCTGATCGAGTGGATTGTCGGAGATCGTAGAGATGAGGTAGGATGCATCGATGCGGAAGGCGCTCATGCGGAAGCCTGCCCCAGCGGTGAAGGCTTGGAGATTCCCCTTGTTGGGATGGAGGTAGCTGTAGCCAGCACGCACGAAGAACTTATCACAATAGTTGTACTCTGCACCAAGGCTCCAACGGATTTCCTTGAGCTCTTCGCCGAAGCCACCAGGCGCATCACCGAAGCTCTTGAAGATCCCCGCGATGGCAGAGGTCTTCTGATAGTCGGTGATCTTCCCTGCATCCCCCGTGGGAGGTGTGGGGACGAGGAGCTTATTAGCCTCGAGGTTTACGGAGATCATGTTCTCCTTGTCGATGGGGTAGAGGAGTCCCGTACCCAGACCGAGATTCGTGGGGATGAAGGAGGAAGTCGTCCCTCCGTCAAAGGAGATCTTCGTGCCGATATTGCGGATGTTGAAGCCCTTTGTCCACAGGCACTCAGCCCCACCGATCGTGATGTACTTCTGGTGGTAGCCTGCGATGTCGGCGGCGAAGGCTGACCCAGGGCGGTCTCCTTGCTCACGGCTTCCCTGATCCGAATGGATGTAGCGCAGGGCTACAGCGAGGGAGAAGTTGGGGGAGAGCTTACGGGCGTAGCTCGCATCGATGGCGAACTCATTGGGGTGCGATACGCCGAGGCTTCTTCCAGAGGCATCCCACGTCGTGAGCTTACCCATGGTGAAGTAGCGGAGCGAAGCACCGATAGTCTGGGTGTTGTCATTCCCAATGCGGAAGTAGCCTCCTGCATGCATCAGTGCGATGTCGTTTACCAGACGAGATAGCCAAGGTGTATAGCCGAGCGATAGGCCGGCCTTGCTATCGATGAATGCAAACTTGGCGGGATTCCAATACTGGGAGTAGGGGTCTGCTGTCGTTGATACCCCGACGTCGCCCATACCAGAGGCCCTCGCATCAGGGCTAATCTGTAGTGATGGGACAGCAGCTGTCACGGGATTGAAGTAGCGAGCTTCTTGGGCTTTGGCCGTTCCGATGCACCCGAGGGCGCAGAGAGCGAGAGTAGTAAAGGTAGTCTTTTGGTTCATATTCCTTGGGGTATGCTCCCTCTGGAAAGGGGATTAGAGAAGGATACCGAGTTGTACTATAGCGCAAATATACGACTATCCGCCCATGTAGCACGCTATTAGCCTCTTGGGCTAACGCTTCTTCCCCTTGCGTGAGGACTTAGAGGAGGCCTTGTGTGAAGCCTTCTTGCTACCCTTGCTGTGCTCGCTATGCTTCTTCCCCTTCGCCGCTATCTTCTTCGTGGGGGCAGGAGGCGGAGGAAGGGGCTGCTGGGTAAAGAGCCCCGTCAAGAGGCGGGTGAAGGTCGCACGCGCCTCAGCACTATTGATGGCTCCGTTAGCGATGTAGACGATGCTGTACCACTTGTCCTCATGAAGGAGGTAGCCCGCATAGCCACGTACACCACGCATAGAGCCACTCTTGAGGTAGGCGGTCACTTCGCTCGGGATGGAGAGGCTACGTACTGTGCCTTCGACACCAGCTTCGGGGAGTGAGGTCAAGAAAGGCTTGTGGAGTGACTGGTCACGCCAGAGCTCTGAGAGGATGAGGCTGAGTGCCCCGGAGGAGAGGCGTCCCTCTGGGCTGAGTCCCGACCCATCCATAGGATAGAACTCGGTCGGAGTAAGCCCCAGACGCTCCCGCCAGTAGGAGCGCATCACCGTAGGCTGGCCTGTCTTGCGCTGCTCGTAGCTATTGAGCGCATAAGCAAGGCCTTCGGCATAGATATTGGAGCTACGGAAGTTCGTGATCTTCGCGAGTGTATCCGCAGGGAGTGAGGTGTAGTAGCCCAGCGTATCAAGGCCCGTGATGAGCTCGTCATAGTTGAGCTCGGGGCGATCCTGTAGGTCGATCCCCTCGAGCCGCAGGCCTTCATTGAGCCACATCGTGGCATAGCTGGGAGGGTCAGGCATCGTCCAGCGTAGGTGTCGACCTGAGAGGCCTTCGCGTACGGTACCCGAGATGAGCAGGGTGTCGGCTCTACGCATCGGGGTAAGGTCCAGTTGAGTTGAACTACCGAGGAGTAGCTCTTGGTGCGTGGGGACGAGGAGTGATGCGACATTCGGCTCCACGACAGGCTGCTCCCCGTCGCTGGAGAAGAGGTAGAGATCGGCGTAGTTGTCTGCGATGTTAAAGCCCGAGATGGGAGCGCCATAGTACTCGTCAAGGTCTTCGTCGGCCCAAGTCTCATTGAAGAAAGGACGGGGGAAACCTCGGAGGTCAATGATTAGACGTCCCGTGATACGGGTGATCCCGCGCTCCTCAAGCAGCGCCTTGACCTCACTGATGAGGCGCTTCTGATTGGGGATGTAGTGCGATCCAAGTGAAGGGTCTGCTGAGGCCTTCAGCACCAAGTCCCCATGAAGTGTCTCGCCATCGACCTGTCCGCGGATCATCACGGGGATGTGGAAGCGGTAGTCATGCCCACGTAGCGCAAGGAAGGCTCCCGTCGTGGGGATCTTCACCAGCGAGGCGGGGCGGAAGGCTTCGGACGTGCGGTGAGCAAGTACGGGCTCTCCCGTCTGGAGATCGCGTACGAGAGCTGTGACACGTACCCCAGGACGCTGCTCATAGCGGCGCAGTATCTCGATCGCTTCGGGGTAAGGCTGCGAGTAGACTGGTGCGGTGAGAGCGAACAGGCTGAGGAGAAGGAATAGGCGAGTGCGAAGGGACATCTGATGGTCGGGACTACATGAGCAGGGGAGAGGGTAGGAGGGAGAAGAAGAGAGGCTACCCCTACATGTGGTAGGGGTAGCCTCTGTAGGTTGGGCGATGGGAGCACATCAAGGTGCTCTATCGCTTAGGCTGAGCTGTAGCTTACTTGTTGCCCTTAGCCATAGCACCACGTGCAGCACGGGTGAGCTTAACGGCGCAGACGACAGCGTTCTTAGCGTTGATGACTTCGAGACCTTCGAAGCTGAGGGCACCGACCTGGATGGTCTTACCAAGACCAAGCTCCGTAACGTCGATGAAGAGCTTCTCGGGGATCTCCGTGTAAGGAGCGCGTACCTTGAGCTTACGCATTTCGAGACTGAGCTTACCCCCTGCCTTCACACCTTCAGCGTGACCAGTGAGGACGACGGGAACTTCCATGACGATAGGCTTGTTAGCTTCTACCTGGAGGAAGTCGAGGTGGAGGATAGCGTCAGTGACGGGGTGGAACTGGAGGTCCTTGAGGACAGCCTTGACCTGACGGCCATCGATGTCGAGGTCGATAGCGAAGATGTCTGGAGAGTAGACGAGGTTACGTACGCCATCCTGGCTTACGGTGAAGTGGAGTACTTCGTTGCCTCCGTAGAGGACTGCGGGGATCTGATCACCAGCGCGGAGGCCCTTAGCGGCCTTCTTACCGAGCTCGTTGCGGAGCTGGCCTGAGAGTTGGAAAGTCTTCATTCTCTTTGTTTTAAATTGTGTTACTCAAAATTAGTGTCTTCTAATTTCCCATCACACGAGTCCTCTCTGTCCGCGGAGGAAGGAGGGCTTCTCGTCTTCGAGACAATCGTCGAACGGCGCAAAGATAGTGATTTTCATCGACATCCCGACATATCCTCTGCGAATAGCTGGTGTTTCCAAGGCCTCAGCTTCCTCTAACCATAGCATAGAGAGGCTACTGTCCCGAGCAGCTATCTAAAGGAGGGTGCTACCAACCTATATAGGTCGTCGGGTGAACCTATATAGCTCGTGAAGCCGACCAATATAGGTCACGAAGCTGACCAATATAGGTTGCCCCGACGACCAATATAGGTTCATATCCTGCTCTCGTAGTGTCTCTCCCTCCAGCTGATAGGGCAATTCTTTGTAGCTTTGCTCCACCATAGCCCCTATAAAGAGATGAAGAAAGAAGATCTACGTATCGTATATATGGCGACCGCGGACTTTGCCCTGCCGTCCCTCCAGCGCCTCGTCGAAGGTGGATACAACATCGTGGCAGTCGTCACCATGCCAGATAAGCCGGCTGGTCGTGGGCATAAGCTCAAGCAGAGTAGCATCAAGATCTACGCCGAATCGGTAGGACTCGAGGTCCTCCAGCCTGAGCGACTCAAGGATGAGGCCTTCGTCGGTCGCCTGAAGGAACTACGCCCCGATCTCGGTATCGTGGTCGCCTTCCGTATGCTCCCCGAGGTCGTCTGGTCACTCCCCCGCTTCGGGACGATCAACCTCCACGGCTCACTCCTGCCTAAGTATCGTGGTGCAGCTCCCATACATTGGTCGATCATCAATGGCGAGACGGAGACGGGGGTCACGACCTTCCGCCTGCGCCATGAGCTCGACACCGGGGATATCCTCTTGCAAGCGAGCCTACCTATCGGGCCAGAGGATTGTGTGGGGAAGATCCACGATGAGCTGATGCTCCTCGGAGCAGAAACGCTCCAGCGCAGTGTCGACCTCTTCCTCGCAGACGAAGAGCCGAAGGCCAAGCCCCAGAGCCTTTATGAGGCGAATCCCACGCATGCACCTAAGCTGACGAAGGAGAATACCCAGCTACACTGGGATCGCCCAGCGGTAGAGCTGAATAACCTCGTGCGTGGCCTCTCTCCTTATCCTGCAGCATGGTGCCTCCTTTCCTTTGCTGGCGAAGAAGCTCAGCCCTTCAAGATCCTAGAGACGGCTGTCAGCGGTGAAGAGCTCCCCACGGAAGAGCACCCCATCGGTTCTGTCATCATCACGGGCAGACGTAGTCTGGAGATTCAGACCTCTGCGGGGCGTCTTGCTATCAAGACCCTACAGCCCGCAGGGAAGAAGGCGATGCCTGCCTCTGCCTTCCTCAATGGACTCCATCTGAAGTAAGCCTTTCTCATAGATTAGCTCTCGAGAGAGCTATCCCCTTATAATGCCACCGGGCGGCTACCTCCATCGTGAGGTAGCCGCCCAGTGGCGTATTTGTAGTCGCTTATTTAGTGAGCGAGTAGGCTTAGTAGAGGCGCGTCAGCTGAGTGAAGTCCTTCAGGCCACGCAGTGAAGCGAACTCGAGGTCAGCATCGATGCGTGAGGTGAGGCTGGGATCCTTCTGCAGAGCCTTCTGGAGTGAAGAGATAGCCTTGGCAGAGTCCCCCATGCGAGCAGCTACGATAGCACGGAGGTAGTCGGTCGTAGCATCGGGCTTAGCGATAGCTTCGAGCGTCTTGATAGCCTTGCTGTAGTTGCGGTTGAGGATCTGTGCTACGGCAGCATTGTTCGTCGTGACATCACCATAGGCCGTCTCAGCCTTGGCGTAGTCACCCTGACGCAGATAGAGGAAGCCAAGAGCGTCACCTACACCAGGCATAGAGCTGCCTTCGGCGATGAGTGAAGTGGCCTTGTTGAGGTCACCATCCTTCAGTGCCAGCAGGCCGAGGTTGACCTTCGTCTCGGGGTTGTCCTTACGCTTGAGCGCACGGTCAAACCATACGAGGGCAGACTCATAGTCACCACGCTGCAGGCAGAGTGAGCCGACGTTGTTGTATGAGCGGTAGTCCTTGGGGTACTTCTGCATGACGAGCTTGTAGATGTTCTCCTTCTGAGCTACGTCATCGGTGAGGGTAGCCGAGTAGAGAAGCTCTTCGACAGTAAGTGCGCTGGGGAACTTCTCCAGCAGGCTCTGGATCTCAGCATCGCTCTTGCCAATGATCTTGACGTTAGCGACGAGGCGTGAGCGACGGAGCTTGGGGAGAACCTCATCTGCGAGCTTGCTGAAGACAGCCGAGATATTGCGGATCTCATGCTCACGCTGCTCGGGGTCGGGGTACATGCTCAGTACGCGAAGTACGAGTTCCTTGTCCTGGAAGTCACTCTGCTCGACGA
Organism: Porphyromonas sp. oral taxon 279 str. F0450; assembly: GCF_000292995.1. Lineage (NCBI taxonomy): Bacteria > Pseudomonadati > Bacteroidota > Bacteroidia > Bacteroidales > Porphyromonadaceae > Porphyromonas > Porphyromonas sp. oral taxon 279. The sequence goes on from NZ_ALKJ01000051.1 coordinate 6,400, forward strand.
GCTTCTTGAAGCCTTCCCAGTCCTGAGCGGTGTAGTGAGCGTCGATAGCGACGTCAGACATCTTCTGCTTCTTGAAGGCCGTCTTGAGCTGTGCCGTGGTGTTCTTCTCACGCGAAGCACTGAGCTTTTCGTTCAGCTCCTTACCACCATCGGGGGAGGCGTAGGCCTGGACTTCGACAGATACCTCCTGGTTGGGAGTCTCCTTAGCGTTCTGTACGGTGTACTTCCACTCCTGCACCTCGTCCTTATTCAGCTCGGAGCTGCGGACGTTGGACTGCTGGATGAGGAACATGATGTTGGCATCATACGCCTCCTTGATGACGCGCTGGAAGCCGTCGGGAGAGATGACGGGCGTCACGCCTGCGAGCGTAGCGAGAGCTTCGGTAGCGATCACGCCATCAGCGACCTTGAGGTCGGGGAGCTTGACCGTGCGGCTACCCTGCTTCCCCTTGAAGTTGAGGTAGAGCTCGCTCTTTGCCATAGCGGGGACGTAGGGCAGGACGAAGTTGACGGTGGCGTTGGAGCCATTAGCATGGTACACGATACGGTCGTTGCCGTAGACCTTTTCGCCCTGGAAGGTGGTGCCGTTGCCCCACTTCTCACCGCCCTGATAGCGGAGGATAGGGACGATGGTCAGCGTAGCATCCTTGGGGAACCACTTCGCGGGGAAGGTGAGATGGACGGCTACAGGTACTTTGCCCCCGACGACTTCGAGGGGCTGAGGTTCGGCCTTGACTTGGTCGGCCGTCATGGGGCGTAGCTTTTGGCTACAGCTGCTTGCGGTGAGTAAGACAGTCGCCGATACGAGGGCGCCTGTGATCACTTGCTTGATCATTGCTGCTTGGGATAAATATGATGAAGGGTTAATGTTGCGGAGTCGTAGCCTTCTTGTCCTTGCGCTTGAGGAAGGGCTGGACGAGGGAGGCGAGGAGGAGCAAGGCGAGCAGAGCGGTGCAGACCTTAGCGACCAGCTCCGTACGATGAATCGAAGCGGGGTCGAAGGTCATCGTCAGCTCGTGTGTCCCTGCAGGGATATAGGCTGCACGAAGCGTATAGTCAGCACGTACCAGAGGCAGCTCGTCCTTGCCGTCCAGCGTGAGGTGCCATCCGTGAGGATAGTAGATCTCAGAGAAGACGAGGAGACGAGGTACATCGGTCGTGACGCGGTACTTCGCCTGGCTGGGGGCGTAGGAGAGGAGCTCTACCTGACCGATAGCGGGTGCGGGCTGTAGGCTATCCGTAGCGAGGCTATCTGTAGTAGCAGTGGCAGGAGCAGCCTTGTAGCTTGAGAGTTCGCCTTCGAAGCGCTTGTCGACGACTGCCGTAGTGCGCAGGGGCGTATCATCCAGCGCGGACATCTCTTCGTCAGCTGTCGTGACCCAGCGGATATCATTGACGAACCATGCGGGGCCGAAGGCCTCGGGGTTCTTCTGATACTGCAGGCCATGCTCTTGGTCTGCGAAGATGAAGTAGCGCGTGTCGAGCATGTTGTAGACCTCCATGTTCTGCTTGGCGAGCTGACGCTCGATGAGGTCCTGATAGCGACGGAGCTTAGCAGCGTGGTAGCCACCTACGCTGCGGTGATTAGCGCTGGTCGTAGCATCGTTGAAGCTATTGACCGCGAAGTTCATCACACGGTAGTGAGGATCCTTGTCCTCGGCGATAGCCTTGTCGACAGCGGTCACAGGACGAGCCTGTGCTTCGACGCTTTCCTTGGGGATGAAGAGATCATCATTCAGATAGCGCTTATCGACGAGCCAGAGGTCACAGAGGGTGATGACGCCGATAGAGGCGAAGAGGAGGGACTTCTTGATCTTCCCCTGGGCATAGAGTACGCAGGGGAAGAGGGAGAGGATGATGATGAGCCCAGAGCGGAGGGCGTCGGCAGAGACGATACCGGCACGGACTTCCTTCAGACTGCTCATGATCGAGGAGACGGGGAGCTGGCTATTGCCCATCGCCTGACGGAACATCTCATGCTCAGCGTCACTCATCAGCCCAAGGAAGGTCTGAGGCACGAGCCACAGCACGAGGCAGGGAAGTAGCGTCAGAGCAAGGCTCACATATACGGCGAGCTTGTCCTGAAGGACTTCCTTCGGGTGGCGTGCGAATTCGACCAGTGCCAGCACGGCGAGTGCGGGGATGGTGAATTCAGCGACGACGAGGATCGATGACACCGTACGGAACTTATTGTACAGTGGCATGTAGTCGATGAAGAGGTCGGTGAGCCACATCATATTGTGACCCCACGCCAGCGCAATAGAGAGTGCCGTACCGGCAAGGAGTGCCCACTTCAGCGGTCCACGCACGATGAAGATACCGAGGAGGAAGAGGAAGAGGACGAAGGCACCGACATAGACGGGACCAGCCGTGAAGGGCTGATCACCCCAGTAGTGGTTCATCCCTCCGATGATCTGCTGGAATTCGGCAGGGACATCCTCCATATTTGCTGAGCCTTCGCTGAGTGCACCCGATGCTCCGCCGTAGAGGTTGGGGATGAGGAGCGTGAAGGTCTCGCCCTTGCCGTAGCTCCAGGCGGTGATATATTCCTTGTCGAGGCCCTTAGCGGTAGCCTGTACTTGCTGTTGGTTGCCTTCGGTAGCTTCGGGCGTGAGTTCGCTACCACCACGGATCGTCTCCTGCCCATATTCATAGGTGTGATAGAGGTTCGAGCCGTTGATGCCGATAGCGATAGCACCTGCAAAGAGGGTGACGCAGGTAGCGATGATGAAGCTACGCAGAGCCTTCCCTCGCAGCGCTTCGACGAAGTAGCCGATGAGGAGGAAGACAATGAGGAAGGCGAAGTAATAGCTCATCTGCACGTGGTTCGACAGGATCTGAAGCGCCGCGAAGAGAGCCGTCATGGCACCACCGAGGAGGTAGCGCCCGCGATAGGTGTGTATGATCCCTGCGATCGTCGGCGGGATGAAGCAGAGAGTCATCAGCTTCCATATATGTCCTGCCGTGATGAGGATGATGAAGTAGCTGGAGAAGGTCCACATGATCGCCCCGAGCACCGATGGTAGGCGCTCCATACGCAGGGCACGCATGAAGAGATAGAAGCCACCGAGCATGGCGAAGAGCAGCCAGCTATATCCTGGTAGGAGCGTGAAGGGCCACTGCAGCGTCAGCACATCCTGTATCGTGCGGATGACGCCTACCGAGGGGTAGGAGGGTGCGATCTGATACATCGGCATCCCCCCGAAGAGGCTGTTGGTCCAGTAGGAGAAGCCTTCCCCCGTAGCCTCCATGTGCTTGTAGACATCCGAAGCATTGCCGCTGGCACCAGCGACGTCCTGCTGGAAGAGCTCACGGCCCTCAAAGACAGCGGGCGCAAAGTAAGCTAACGCAAGGAATAGGAAGAAGATGACGACCCCAATCACTGGGACCGAAGAGCGGAGGTAGTGCGAGGTAGAGGAGGGGACTTTGGCTTCCACGTATGATCTAATTAATTACGAACCAAACAAACATATCTCGCCCCAAAGGTACTAAAAAGCCCCCATGCACCGTGAGTGATGCCCTCAGAAAAGGCCTTCCGAGCGGAGGATGCTAACGGCTCGTCATCGAAAGTCACAGCGCATGGGCATGGACGACGATCTCGCACAGCGCCTCCCATCGGGTGGTAGGTGCCTTGACTGCGGTGCTGTCTTAACCGAAACACCTCAACTAACCGAGGAAAGCAGCTGGAGTGGGCGAAGTCACTTCTTGAAGTTCGTGTGCATTCATAAGGAAGATGCCGAGGAAACCAGCTTACGTGGGCGAAGTTTCTTCCTGAGCTTCGTGCGTCTTCATAAGGAAGAAACCGACGATTATTAAGTAGCTTCGTGATGATTTATACGTATTAATGCAGGAATTAATACGTATTATTTCGGCGATTAATACGTATAAATCCGAAGATTAATAGGTATAAATGCGCAAGTTCATACGGTTGATTCTGTGAAATCGACCGAATGAAATCTCTCCTTCAACCGATGCTTCTGTCGCGAACTCAAGGAAGAAAGCGCGCGAAGGCAAGTATCTTTTCTCGCCGCCTTCAGTAGTTCCGTCCGTGCAGTAGCGATGGTGTGAGGATGGATCACATTCCTTTTGCTCCCTCGGCCCGGCTACTTTTTGCCGTGAAATAAGCCCCTTCGCTCGCTGAGCTCAATAGGTCCGAATAGAAAAGTCCGCCCCCTCAGACGCTGCACCACTGTCGTGGGAGCGCTGAGGGGGCGGACTTGCGATGGATAGCAAATAGAGGCGTGGCCTCTACGTGCGCCTTACTTTACGCCAAATTCCTTCTTGACCTGCTTGATCCAAGCGGTGAGGCGGGCGTCGGTAAGCTCAGGCTGATTTGTTGGATCGACGACGAGGCCGACGAACTGATCACCGCACTCGGCGAGTGAATGCTCGTATTCGTAGCCTTCGCGCGACGTGCGGCCGACGACTTCAGCACCCAGCTCCTCGAAGTATCTGGCGAGGATACCCACGCCATCAGCAAAGCTGACGGGGGTCTCTACCTGATTGCCAGGGCCGTAGATAGCTACGCGCTTGCCGGAGAAGTCAGCGTCCTCGATCTCGGGAAGGAATTCGTCCCAAGCCGAAGGCAGCTCGCCGTTGAAGTAAGTAGGCGTACCGAGGATGAGCGCATCGTGCTTCTCGACGTCAGCGAGATGTGCCGTGTCGATGTCTACATATTCGATCCCTTTCCCCCAGGCTGCAGCGATACGCTCTCCCAGCTCGGCGGTGTAGGCTGTGCTCTTGCTGTAGAGCAGTCCTATAGTCTTCATATTGTCGTTGCTTTTGGAGTTAGTATTCGATGAGCTCCTTAGCTGCGGCGTAGATCTTGTCTTCGCTGGGCAGGGTCGTCAGCTCAAAGCACTTGTGGAAGCCTACGGGCGTGGAGAGTGCCCCGACACGGAAGATGGGGGCATCCAGATCACGGAAGGCCTTCTTGGCGATCGAAGCCGCGAGCTCTGCACCGAAGCCACCGAAGACGCGGTCTTCGTGTACGATGAGCGCCTTGGACGTCTTGCGGATAGAGGCATAGACGGTCTCTTCGTCCCAGGGTACGAGCGAGCGAAGGTCGATGACTTCGATACTCTTGCCGAGGTCCTTCTGGATGCGCTCAGCGACATTGAGAGCGAAGTGGAGCGTATTCCCGTAGGTGATGAGCGTAGCGTCCGTCCCTTCGCGGCGGATACGTGCCTTGCCGAAGGGTACTTCGAAGTCTTCGGGTATGACCGAGGCAGACTCAGCACTATTGTACTGTGCCTTGGGCTCGAGGAAGACCGTGACACCGCGTGAGCGCATCGCCGTACGGAGAAGCCCTGCGGCATCGTCCGAGAAGCAGGGATAAACAACGCGAGCACCTGGGAAGGTCGTCAGGACACCTTCGACACTCTGCGAGTGGTACAGACCACCCTGGATATAGCCACCCGTAGAGAGGCGGATGGTGATATTGGGAGAGTACTGCCCGTTGCTGCGCCAGAAGTCGTGCGTGGAGTTCACGAACTGCTCCATAGCCGGCCAGAAGTAGTCGGAGAACTCAGCCCCTTCGATGACGATACGGATCTTGTCGCTGAAGCGGCTCATACCGTTTGCCGTACCTACGATGTAGTCTTCTGCGATAGGAGCGTTGAAGATTCGCTTGTTGCCGAACTCCTGAAGCATGCCCTTCGTCACGTTGAAGACGCCACCCTTATCCTTGTTAGCGACGTCCTGACCCCAGAGGAAGGTGTCGGGATTGTGACGGAACTCCTGCTTGAGGGTCTTGTTGATAGCCTGTACCAGTGTGAGCTTCTCGCCCGAACCATCGGGGATACCCGTACCGTACTTGTCGCCAGGGTAAGCTTCGCCGATGACGTACTCCATCACGGTATCAGCCGTGGGGTCTGGTGCCTTGAGCGCATTGCGGTTAGCGACCTTCAGCTCTTCGCGTGCTTCTGCTTCGATAGCCTGCAGCTCTTCTTCGGTGAAGCGCTGGTAGCGCAGGAGCATACGACGGAACTTAGGCAGTGGGTCTGCTGCCTGAGCGCGCTGCAGCTCTTCTTCGCTGCGGTAGAGCGTGTGCTTATCCGAGTTGGAGTGTGCGCCGATACGTACGCAGTCTGCCGTGACGACGACAGGCGTGCGGTGCTTGACAGCGTACTCACGTGCAGCCTCCATGGTGTTCATAGAGTCGAAGACGTCCTTACCATTACAGAAGAGGACCTTGAGATGGCGGATGCCAGCGTAGTTCTGCCCGACGCGTGGGTTAGCCGTCTGCTCGTGCGTAGGCACGGAGATACCATAGCCATTGCCCTGGAGGACGAAGATGACTGGGAGGCGCTCACGAGCTGCACCGTTGATAGCTTCGAAGACATAGCCTTCGGAAGCGGAGGATTCCCCGTGTGAAGCGATAGCCACACCGTCTACACCATAGTAGTCGAGAGCACGTGCCAGACCTACAGCCTGAGAGTCATGCGCAGCGACGCAGGAGGAGATGTTGTGGATACCCCATTCGACCTTAGCGTAGTGGTCGGACATGTGTCGGCCGCCACTCGTGGGGTCGGTAGCCTTGGAGATACCATTGAGGATCATCTCCTCGACCGTCATACCAGCTGATAGGGCTGCCAGTAGGTCACGGTAGTAGAGGAAGAGATGGTCCTTGCCTCGCTGGAAGATCTGTCCGATAGCGAGCTGGATACCATCGTGGCCAGCGTTGGAGGCGTGGAACTGCCACCCGATAGACTGTAGCAGATAGCTGGGCGCCTTTTCATCAAGGCAACGGCCGAGGTAGAGGAGGTAGTACCAGCGACGAAGGGTCTCCTTGTCGGTGGTCTTGATCCCATATATCTTCTTTACTGAGCTCATGGTTATGCGTTGTTAGTCTTCCATTCTTCGAGGTAGCGTGCTACAGCCTGTAGGAAGGCGCCGCCGAGCATACCATCGATGATACGGTGGTCATAGGAGAAGGAGAGATAGATCTTATGGCGGACGGCGATGACGTCACCAGCAGGTGTCTCGAGGATCGTGGGTTCCTTTTCGATAGCCCCGATACCGAGGATAGCGGACTCTGGCTGGTTGATGATCGGCGTACCGAAGAGCGTGCCCGAAGAGCCGTAGTTCGAGATCGTGAACGTGCCACCGGACATTTCGTCTGGCGTGAGCTGTCCCTTGCGGCTCTTGTCTGCAAGGCGAGCTACCTGCTCAGCGATGCCTGCCAGGCTCAGCTTGTCGGCATCACGGATGACGGGTACGACGAGGTTGCCATCAGGCAGGGCTACGGCCATACCGACGTTGACGTGCTTACGCTCGATGATGTTGTACCCATCGACAGCTGCATTGATGCGGGGGAAGTCCTTCAGCGCACGGGCTACCGCTTCGATGACGGGAGACATGTACGTCAGTGAATAGCCTTCGCGCTTCTTGAAGCTGTCCTTCTCTGCTTCGCGCCACTTCACCAGATCCGTGATGTCGGCCTTGATGAAGCTTGTCACGTGAGGAGCTACCTGTACCGACTGTACCATGCGGTCTGCGATGATACGGCGGATAGGATCCATGGGGATCACACGGTCTTCGGGACCAACGGGTACAGCGGGAGCTGCGACCTGAGGACGAGCAGCGGATGCGGGAGCAGGAGCTGCAGCGCGCTCTGCACGTGGAGTAGGAGCGGGCGCCCCCTTCTTCTGCTCGATGTAGCGGACGATGTCGGCCTTGCTGACGCGACCGCCAAAGCCCGTGCCCTGGATCTTGTCCAGCTCTTCCTGACTAACCTTAGCGGCCTTAGCACGCTCGAGGACGACTGGTGAGTACCAGCGCTCTACCGTGCCACGATGCACTTCGGTGACGGGAATGGATGGGGTGGGGGCAGCGGCAGGAGCTGGTGCTTCCTTCTCTGCTGCTGGTGCTGGGGTGGCAGGAGCCACTGCCTGACCCGAGGTGTCGACGATGATGACGGGCTCACCGACAGCGACGGTGTCGCCTTCGGCGTAGTTGATCTTGACGATCGTACCTGCTACGGGGGAGGGGATCGTAGCGGCCGTCTTGGCAGAAGTGATCTCGAAGAGGTCTGTGTCCTCCTCGATGTAGTCCCCTACCTTCACGTTGAGGACGGTGATCGTACACTCGGTTACGCTCTCGCCCATCTTGGGCATCTTGATATCGAATGTCGCCATGAGATTTAGCTTATATGATGTGTCTATTATATCTATGGAGTGGGTAGGTAGCTCTTAGGAGAAGAGGACCTCGTGGAGGATCTCCCCTGCTGTGGGGTGGGGGAAGATATGGCGTCGGAAGTCCTCAATGCAGGAGCGGTCGGTGACGGCAATACCAGCCAGGAGGATGAGCTCCGATGCGGGATTCCCTAAGATGTGGCAGCCGAGGATGGTGTCATTCTCGTCGACAAGGACCTTACACAGCCCAGGGGCTTGCTCGTTCTCTACGACGTAGCGTCCTGCATAGGCCATGGGGAGCTTGAGCACGCGGTAGTAGCGGCCTTCGGCACGGAGCTTCTCTTCGGTAGCCCCGACACCTGCGATCTCGGGGTGCATGTAGACGACAGCAGGTACAGAGTCGTAGCGCATGCGGTCATCACTACCACCTACGATATGGTTGATAGCGACCTCACCCTCACGGATAGCGGTATGAGCGAGCATGGAGAAGCCTGTGATATCACCAGCAGCATAGACGCGGGGGTGGGAGGTCTGCATGTACTCGTTCACTACTACGGCTGCGCGGTTCATCTGGATAGAGAGCGTCTCAAGGCCTAAGCCATCCGTCACGGGACGACGGCCGACGCTCAGAAGGATCTGCGAGGTGGGGAGGACTTCGGTCTTCCCGTCCTTCGTCTCGATGCTTACGCCCTCAGCAGATACTGCTGTGACCTTCGTCTCGAGGTAGAACTGAATACCACGTCGTGCATACTCCTTGCGAAGCATGCCCGAGGTCTCGCTGTCCATAGCGCCGAGGATCTCGGGAGCCATCTCGATGACACGTACGGGTACACCGAGGGAGGTATAGATACCAGCGAACTCCATACCGATGACACCACCACCGATGATCGTGATGTCCTTGGGGAGTGTCGTGGCACTGAGGGCCTCGCGGCTCGTCCAGTAGCCGACTTCGCTGAGGCCTGGGATGGGAGGGATGGCAGTCTCACTACCAGTAGCAAGGAGGACGTAGCTCACGGCATAGGTCTCGTCGTCTGTAGCGACTAAGATACGGTCTCCCTCTTCGCCCGTGAGGCGAGCAGTCTTGGAGATGACCGTGACACCAGCACCCTTGAGCTTGTAGGAGACACCTCCAGTAAGGGTCTTGACGATCTTATCCTTGCGGGCAACGATCTCTGCGTAGTTGGCGGAGATAGCTCCCTCTACATGGATACCATAAGCAGCGCTTTCGCGCATTTCGTCGAGGAGGTTGGCCGAGTGGAGTAGGGTCTTCGTTGGTATGCACCCTTCATTGAGGCAGACGCCTCCGAGGGCTGTGTGTTCAAAGAGTACTACTTGAAGGCCGTTGGCTGAAGCATTCGCTGCGGCATTGTAGCCAGCAGGACCGCCACCGATGATGGCTATATCGAAGTTCTTCATTCTAATTGTCCTTTTTGTGTGTGTACAAAGCATTCCAAAGATACGTTTTTTCGTCGTACACTATCAAAATGCCTTGCTTACAAGGTGCGTATAGCCCTTAGAGGAGACTGTTGCCGCGAGTCCTGCCCTCTATTTGGAGTGCTAAGGCATCGTACGCCCAGCCCCTCGATATGCCATTCCCATGTGACCGAGTAAGCCTTTCGCCTTATCGTGAGTATTCCTCTTATCCAGCGGAGGGGAAAGTGTCCTTCTCATGAAGGAAAAGCGCCTTCCCGTAGTGGTTTTTCCGCATCTATGTACGTAGTCTTAAAGACCAGGTACGTAAATCCAAATATCCACGCACGTAGATATTAGAGCCACGTACGTAGCCCAAACTTATCTGCCACTCGTCCATAACTTTTATCCCTACGCGGAGCAACAATCTAATATAGGTCACTTCACAAAGCTATATAGCTTCGCACCGAAAGCTATACGGAATCAGTCCAAAGCTATATAGCTTTCTTCACCATCCTATATAGCTCCACCTACGCACCCATTTACCAATATATGGGACCATTGCGCAAGCTGTGAAGAGATGGCCTTGCGCAATGGTCTCTTGAGATGAGCGGGGAGTGCCTCAAAAAGAAGCTCGCCCCCAGCTTCCGATCGGGAGCTGGGGGCGGGCTTATATATAAGGTGTAGGGATCTTAG